>JAFPCM010000138.1 GCA_017390185.1 Muribaculaceae bacterium | reverse complement strand
GCTCGTTGTCGCAAGGTGTTGGCCTATAAATATGCATTGCAGTTGCACAAAGAGAAGCCGGTTGTTTCTAAAGGTATTGTTGAGCGTGTAAACTCAACTCAGGCCGAGTATGTCAATCGTCGATTGTCGGCCGCAATGATGACCGTGATTTACAATAAAAAATCATTGTTGCCCATTGCCGATCTTGACAAAACAAGTATTGCGGTGGTGAATATCGGCGCACCCAAAACCAACGAGTTTGCAACCCTTTGTCGCAAATATGCCAAGGTTGACACTTATTTCACAAATGGAGAGGCTTTTGCGCCTGCACGAGTGTCGCAGATTAAAGACCACGATATTGTGATTGTTGCCGTGTATACCGACAAGGCATGGGCGCGTACAGTCGTGTCGCAGTTTGAGGACGCAGCCGGATTTGTTCCGGTATTTTTCATGAATCCCTACCGAATGAATAAATTTGCTTCATCTCTCACCGATGCTCACACATTGGTGCTTGCCTATGACGATACTCCTTATGTTCGTGAATATGCTGCGCAAGCATTGTTTGGCGGTATTGCCGTAAATGGCAAGTTGCCAGTTAACCTCAAACATATTGCGCCCATGGGAACAGGTGTAGACCTGCCCAAAATTCGCTTGGGATATTCTTCGCCAGTAATGGAAGGCATGTCGCAGTTGCTTGAGCATAAAGTTGACTCGTTGGCGCGAGTAGGTGTGGCAACCAAGGCCTTTCCCGGTTGCCAGGTGCTTGTTGCAAAAGACGGCAACATTGTGCTCGACAAATGTTACGGTACGCTTGACTTTGTGTCGGGGAAAAAAGTCAATTTTGAAACAATTTATGATCTTGCCTCTGTGTCAAAAGCCACAGGCACATTGCCTGGTGTGATGCTTGCCTATGACCGCAATCTTTTTGATCTTGACGCTTTTGCATCGGCATATATACCTGGATTGCGCGACACCGATAAAGACAGTATCACTGTTCGCGAATTGTTGTATCACGAGTCGGGTATGCCGGCCTCGTTGAATATGTTTGACCTTATGATGGACTCAACCACATATACAGGTAAACTTATCAACCGACGTCGCAATGATACCTATACAATCAAAATCGAGAATAACGCCTATGGTCACAAAGATGCCCGATTGCGTCGCGATTTAGTATCGGCTGAAAAGACTGGCGGTTTTGAAATCAAAGCGGCTGACGGCCTTTATGTGTCAAAAGCAACCTTTGACACTATCATGGACCGCATTTATAATGCTCGATTGCGCCCATCAAAGAAATTTAATTACAGTTGTCTCAACTTCTGCTTGTTGATGGATATGGAGCAACGATTGACTGGCGTGAAGCACGACCAATGGATGGAGCAAAACTTTTATGCGCCGTTGGGTAGTTATCACACAGGTTATCGCCCACTAAACCGATGGTCAAAAAATGACATTGCTCCTACCGAGCAGGATAATTACTTGCGCCGACAAACAGTGCATGGATATGTTCACGACGAGACTGCAAACTTCTCGGGCGGTGTGCAAGGCAATGCCGGTTTGTTCTCAAATGCTAATGACTTGGCAAAATTGTGTCAAATGTGGCTGAATGGTGGCGAATATGGCGGCCGTCGTTATCTGTCACAAGAAACGGTAGAATTGTTTACCAAATCAAAGAGCCCCACTTGCCGACGAGGATTGGGATTTGACAAGCCCGATGTGACCGACCCTGACCGTTCGCCAACAACCGAACTTGCTACTGCTGCAACTTACGGTCACCTCGGCTTTACCGGAACAGTGTTCTGGGTTGACCCTGACAATCAGTTGATATACATATTTTTGTGTAATCGTGTAAATCCAACTCGCAATAATAGCGCGTTCAGCAAACTCAATATCCGTCCCGCGTTGTTTGAGGCTGTGTATGAGTCTATGAAATAGCAAGTCATGCATTGGAGCGCAAAAATGAGCAAAAGCAACGGATATATGCACTAAAATTTGTAACTTTGCACTTTCAATTTAAAGGTTTTTCAATAGGTATGCAGAAGATAAGAAATATTGCCATCATAGCTCACGTTGACCACGGTAAAACAACAATCGTGGATAAGATGTTGCTCGCAGGCAACCTTTTCCGCGAAAATCAAAACGCGGGAGAACTCATTCTCGATAACAATGATTTGGAACGCGAGCGTGGTATCACTATTCTTTCAAAAAATGTCTCAATCAATTATAAAGACTATAAAATCAATATTATAGACACCCCCGGACACGCCGACTTTGGTGGTGAGGTGGAACGAGTGCTAAACATGGCCGACGGTTGTTTGTTGTTGGTAGACGCTTTCGAAGGCCCCATGCCTCAAACCCGTTTTGTGCTTCAGAAAGCCATTCAAATGGGCCTCAAACCTGTGGTTGTGGTTAATAAGGTTGACAAGCCTAACTGTCGCCCTGATGAGGTGCAGGAAATGGTGTTTGATCTGATGTTTAACCTCGATGCGACAGAAGAACAACTTGATTTCCCCACTATTTTCGGTTCGGCAAAACAAGGTTGGATGAGCACCGATTGGCAACAACCAAGCGAAAATATCTTGCCCTTGCTCGATGCTATTATTGAATATATCCCCGAACCCGAAGTTTTGGAAGGTGATGCTCAAATGCTTATTACCTCGCTCGACTTCTCGGCTTATGTAGGCCGCATTGCAATCGGTCGTGTGCACCGTGGCGAATTGCGCGAAGGCATGGATATCGCTCTTTGCAAGCGAGACGGCTCTGTTGTGAAACAACGCATTAAAGAGTTGCATGTCTTTGAAGGCATGGGTCGTAAAAAAGTTGAAAGCGTCAAGAGTGGCGATATTTGCGCTCTGGTAGGTATTGAAGGCTTTGAAATCGGCGACACAGTTGCTTGCTTGGACAATCCTGAGCCCCTTCCCCGCATCGCTATCGACGAGCCCACAATGTCAATGACATTCACTATCAATGACAGTCCTTTCTTTGGTCGCGACGGTAAGTTTGTTACTTCACGCCACATCTCTGACCGCTTGACAAAGGAACTTGACCGCAACCTCGCGTTGAGAGTAACCAAAGCCGACCATGAAGATGTGTGGACGGTGTTTGGCCGCGGTGTGCTTCACTTGTCGGTGTTGATTGAAACAATGCGCCGCGAAGGCTATGAATTGCAAGTGGGACAGCCACAAGTAATTATTCGCGAAATCGACGGCGAAAAATGTGAGCCTATTGAAATGCTCACAATCAACGTTACAGAAGAATATTCAAGCAAAATTATTGATATGGTAACTCGCCGCAAGGGCGAAATGCTTGCGATGAACGCGCAAAACGACCGCGTCCATATGGAGTTTCAAATTCCCTCGCGCGGCATCATCGGTTTGCGTAACAATGTGCTCACCGCATCGGCCGGCGAGGCTATTATGGCACACCGTTTCCTTGAGTACCAGCCTTGGAAGGGCGATATCGAGCGTCGCACAAACGGCTCGCTCATCGCAATGGAGGCAGGTACGGCATATGCCTATGCAATTGACAAGTTGCAAGACCGTGGCCGCTTCTTTATATTCCCGCAAGAGGAAGTGTATGCCGGTCAGGTAGTGGGCGAAAACGCCAAGGATAATGACATCGTGGTAAATGTTACCAAGTCAAAGAAATTGACAAATATGCGTGCATCGGGTGCCGATGACAAAGCCCGCATCATTCCTCCCATTGTGTTCAGCCTCGAAGAAGCATTGGAATATATCAAGGAAGATGAATATGTCGAGGTAACACCTCACCATTTGCGTATTCGCAAGATTATTCTTGATGAAATTGAGCGCAAACGAGCTAACAAAGTATAATTAGATATTGTTAATAAACAATAAAACAAGCCGGGTAAATTAAACGATTTACCCGGCTTGTTGTCTTAAATATATGCTAATCATTAAATTTAAGTAAATATGAAAACTTTATCAAAACTTGTAACTGTGCTTGCAGTGGCTATTGTAGCTATATTCCCGGCTCGTGCCGATCAATATGTGAATGCTGATATGCTTCCCGACAATGCAAAAACATTTATCCAAAAGAATTATGCATCGGAAGGTTATCGCACTTGCGAACGTGATGATGACGGTCATTACGATGTTGAACTTCGCAATGGTGTTGACCTCGAGTTTGACGCTGAAGGCAAATTGCTCAAAATTGACGGCGGAACACGCCGAGTGTCAAAATCGG
>JAFPCM010000017.1 GCA_017390185.1 Muribaculaceae bacterium | reverse complement strand
TCCCCAGGCTATGGGCATTTTTGTATGTGTAAGGGAAATTAGTTAAATGTCGCTGTCGGTGTATTGGTGGTTGCGCAGATATTCCGAAACATTAACCGGAGTCCAATCTATGACCTTGGAAATGGCGTCGGAATTAAAGGTAAGCGTGTTGGTGATTTGTTGCAGTTTCTTTGACGACAAAGGTGCTTTGTCGCCCATAATGTCGCCTATTTTGGCCGCAATGTTTACGCACCAGCGAGGAAGAGTGTAGATGCGCTTGCCGCCGATGCGAAGAGCGATAGATTCGGCTAGATCGTGCACTGTGGGGTGGGTGTTGTCGGTGAGATTGAATGTGCCGCCAATAGGAGCAATCAATCGTGCCGCTTTTGCAACATCTAAGGCATGTACAATGCTTCGGCGGGCATCATTGCCCTTGATGTGAAAATAGTAACCGTCGCTGATACCTTTTACCATTGAAAGCAGAGTGCCTTTCATGCCTGTGCCCATAATCAATGCCGGTCGCAAAATGCTT
The DNA here is from genome assembly GCA_017390185.1 of Muribaculaceae bacterium. GTDB lineage: Bacteria > Bacteroidota > Bacteroidia > Bacteroidales > Muribaculaceae > RGIG4079. The sequence continues at coordinate 3,823 of JAFPCM010000017.1, read as the reverse complement.
AGCGTCACATTGTGGCTATTGCACCATTGGGCTAAGTATTGTTCGGCTTGCAATTTTGATTTTCCGTAGAGCGTTGTGGGGTTGGCTGGTGTTGACTCGTCAATGTCTTCACGGCTGTCAATGCCATAGACCTGCACACTTGAAATGAACACAAATTGTTGCGGCGGGTTGTTGCTCAACGCTTCGCAAAGGTTAATGGTGCCGTTGAGATTGACTTCCATTGCATTCTCATGACAAGTCGAGCCTGCTGCGTGGATAACTGTGTCAAATCGGACGCTTAATGCCGGTTTGTTGTTGGCTATATCGCAGATAGTATCGTTGGCAGAGTCAAGACCGAGTGAGGTGACACGGCAGTCGTTATATTCGTTGCACAAAAATCGTCCAAGCATTCCTTGGGCGCCTGTGATGAGGATTGTGGGTGTGGCTGAAGTTTCGATAATATTATTGTTTTTGAAATTTGTAGATGTAGAAATAGCGTTTCAATAGAGTTAGTGGGCAAACTTTGATGCCGTTTTCACGCAGCGCGCGATATTTTTCTCGATTATTTGTGAAAATTCGATGTCGCAAGGTTGTTGATAAGCCGCCCATGCTCATGGTTACCATGTCAATAGGAAGGTATTGTGAAGGGCGATCGCTGACTGTCATCAGGCGAATGAAGAAGTCAAAATCGGCAGCAATAAGATAGTTTTCTTTGTAAAGCCCGATGGAGTCAAATGTTTTTTTGCGCACATAGAGCGATGGGTGAGGCGGTGCAATGCCATAACGGAGCATTGACTTGTCATAGCCGGCCGAAGAATAATAGCGCACTATTTTACCCTCTTTGTCGCGATAAGAAATGTCGCCAAACACAAAGTCGATATTGTCGTTGTTCATCGCATGGGCTACTTGTGCAAGAACATGAGGCGAGGAGAATGTGTCGTTGCCGTGAAGGGCGCCAATTACCTCACCAGAAGCCATTTTCAGGCCTTTGTTGATTGCATTGTAAACACCGTTATCGGGCTCGGAAATGAATCTTATTTTATCGGGATAAAGTTGTTGCCAACGAGATATTATCTCAACCGAATTGTCGGTGCTTGCCCCGTCAACAACGATAAGCTCAATGTCGTTGTGGGTTTGGTGCATCACGCTCTTGATGGTTGCGTCAAGAGTTGCTGCATTATTGAGAGTAGCTGTGATTACCGATATTTTCATTGCATGCCGAGGTGTTGAAGGTTGTAGCAAACGATGAGGGTGACACACAGCACAATGGCATAGATGCCACAGTAGATGTGGAACGAGCGTTTTTGGTTAAATTGAGCCAACACATAAACAGCCGCCGGAACGAGCAACGGCAACATGGGCAGTGCATATCGCGACACTGTGCCGGCAAACAAATAGGCGGGAATACACCATAGGATTATTCCGGCGAGAGTGATGCGTAGCAATGACTTGGGCGATTTGCGACTAGCCCAAATGATGTAAAACAGCACCATAGCTCCAATAGCATACCACGGATAGGTAATGTGGGCATAATCAAGGGTATAGCCATATATGAGGTCGCGACCAAAGTTCCATGGAAACGGTGTCAGAAATTGTGTGATGATGCTTATTGGCAGCCATAGCAATCGCTGTGCAACTGTGTGGGAAAAATAGTCGCCTACCATATTGTTGTAGGTGGCATGTTGCGGATGGTCATAGAAATAGGAGTTGGCGACGCCGTTGCCATTGATAATGTTGGCTGTTTGTCGGGTTATTTCGTAATCGTGCATCAGTAGTTGTGTGATGCCCCAAGCCGCGGCACAAAGCAATAGCATTGATAGGGCTGGCACTATTTTTTTTCGTTGCCACGGGGTCATAATGATAATTGCGATGGCAACAAATAAAATGTAGGAATGTCGAAGGAATATCAGTAACGCCAGACCTGCAATCAGTCCTGCCCAAAGCAAGATTGTTTTAGCCTTGTTTGACGGCTGCGAAATCAGAAGTGTTGCACCGAGAACGCATGCTGCCATGGCAAAGCAAATGCCGGCTTCCTTGAGTAGCAAAGTGCCTGAATTCAGGTAATAGCACACTGCGGCGGTCATCGTCATTGCGCATGATGTTATCCAATTGCGGTCTTTGCTGATGTGAGCCGAAAGAATGCGTCGGGCAATGATGCCGCTCGCTATGATGCTCAATAATATAAAGACCATGTTGACTATCAGCGGAGATACGATTGTCTGGCCTGTCAAGTGCCATAACGCCGCAATTAGCATTCCGTATCCGTGGCGGTGGGCCGGCGCTTCAGACCCAGTAGTGCCGTCATAGGTGTGCATTGCGTCAAAGTAGTATATGGCAGAGTCGGGGTTTTGCAAATAGGGAATATAGGTGTCGGAACTGACGATTGAAGTGTAATGATTAACGTTGGCAATAATGCCGACGGCAAGATATGTTGCAGATAGCAACAAAGTCCACCATCCGCAGAGATTTGTTGCTCCAGATAGTTTGTAGATACAGGCAATCATGCCCCATACGCCAATCAACGCGATGGCAGTCGGCCATATCGATGCTCCAGGAAACAGCAAAAAAGAGGCCGCAATAGAGACAATATACAAGATATTGCCAGTCAATATGTGAATTATCTGCCTGGTCATTGTGCAAAAGTACGAAAAAACTTGTAAATTTGCACCATGAAAGATGTTGAACCTATAAAAATCGATGTTGACGGAATCATTCGCAAGAGATTGCCTCGACATTATCGATATATACCCCGTTTTTTAATCAGATGGGTTGAAAATATCATTTGCCAAAAACGAATGAACGAGATGCTCGTTGGTCTTCGAGGTCTTTATGACGCCGATTTCTGCCGCGGGTTGCTCGATCAGTTGAGAATCCAATACGAAATCAAGAACGCAGAGAACTTGCCACCAGTCGAAAAGAAACGATTTTTGTTGGTAAGTAATCACCCTCTTGGCGCGCTTGACGGAGTAGTGATGATTGACTATTTGACTCGTCTTTATGGCGGCAAAGTGAAATTTGTGGTTAATGATTTGCTATTGGCTATCTCGCCTTTGAAAGGAGTATTTGTTCCCATCAACAAACATGGCCGTCAAAGCCGCAAAGCATCGTGCGATGTCGATGAGGCATTTGCAAGTGACGATCCCGTAATAGTGTTCCCTGCGGGAATGTGTTCACGCCGACAATCTGACGGCTCAATTTGTGACCTTGAATGGAAAAAAATGTTTGTAAACAAGGCGGTGGAACATCAGCGAGATATAATTCCTGTGTATTTTAATGCCCAAAATTCATCATTTTTTTATAAATTTGCAAAGTTTAGGACTCGCATAGGCTTGAAATTCAATGTCGAAATGATATTGTTGCCCCGTGAGATGCTGAACAAAGAAGATGCCCGATTTGAGATGGTGGTTGGTAAACCCATTGAGTATCAGGCGTTGAAAAACGGTAAGTATGCCAAAGAGCAGGCTGCCGAAATTAAAGAATTGGTTTATAAACTGAAAGAGCAGTAATGCTGCTGTAGACAAAAAACTAACCCATGGAAGAGAAAATTGCAGAAGAAACCTCTCTGTCATTGATAAAAGCAGAACTTACACCCGATAAGTTTTTGCGTGTAACAAATAAGGCAAATAATCACATTTATATTGTTGATGCATTTGATTCGCCCAATATCATGCGCGAAATCGGTCGCTTGCGCGAAATTTCGTTCCGTGCAGCCGGCGGTGGTACAGGAAAAGAACTCGATATCGACGAGTTTGATACAATGGAAACTCCTTGCAAACAGCTGATTGTTTGGGACCCCGATGCCGAAATGATTCTTGGCGGCTACCGCTACATTACAGGTGACAAT
>JAFPCM010000137.1 GCA_017390185.1 Muribaculaceae bacterium | reverse complement strand
GTGAGCGATGAGGTCGAGAACCTTGTTAGAGTAACCGATCTCATTGTCATACCAGCTAACAACCTTAACGAAGGTGTCAGTGAGTGCGATACCAGCCTTAGCATCGAAGATAGAAGTGCGAGTGTCACCCAAGAAGTCAGCTGAAACAACTGCATCCTCAGTGTAACCAAGTACACCCTTCAGCTCGTTCTCAGAAGCCTCTTTCATAGCTGCGCAGATCTCAGCGTATGTAGCTGGCTTAGCCAAGTTTACGGTCAAGTCAACAACAGAAACGTCCAAAGTAGGAACACGCATAGCCATACCAGTCAATTTGCCGTTCAACTCAGGAATAACTTTACCTACAGCCTTAGCAGCACCTGTAGAAGAAGGGATGATGTTGCCAGCAGCAGCACGACCACCACGCCAGTCTTTCAAAGAAGGACCGTCAACAGTTTTTTGAGTAGCAGTAGTAGAGTGAACTGTAGTCATGAGACCGTCAGTGATACCCCATTTGTCGTTCAATACTTTAGCGATGGGAGCCAAACAGTTAGTAGTACAAGAAGCGTTAGAAACGAATTGAGTACCTTTAACATATTTGTCGAAGTTTACACCGCAAACAAACATGGGAGTGTCGTCCTTAGAAGGAGCAGACATAACTACATATTTAGCACCAGCGTCGATGTGACCTTGAGCTTTGTCTTTAGAGAGGAAGAGACCAGTTGATTCAACAACATATTCTGCTTCAACTTCGTTCCATTTCAAGTCAGCGGGGTTACGTTCAGCAGTTACGCGAATGTTTTTACCGTTAACGATCAACAAGCTTTTTTCCAAATCGTAATCGATAGTGCCTTGGAATTGACCGTGCATTGTGTCATATTTGAGCATATAAGCCAAATAGTCAACGGGGCAAAGGTCATTGATACCTACGATTTCGATGTCATTTCTGTTTTGAGCAGCACGGAAAACGAAACGTCCGATACGGCCAAAACCATTAATACCTACTTTAGTCATTGTAATTAAAATTATTGGGTTATAAATAATCTTCTGTTTCTGCAAAAAGAATGCGATGCTTTAATCGCATTTTTTGCACCGCAAAATTAATAATTTTTTTTCAATTAGATGTATTGAATAGGAAAATAAAGGAATTTTTTCCTTATTTTTGCATCAGAATTAACAAAATACTCATTTTTATATACTTTATCGAATTATGAAATGTAAATTTCTCACTGATTTTAAGGAATTTGCCGTTAAAGGTAATGTGATTGACATGGCTGTCGGTGTTATCATCGGTGGTGCTTTTGGCAAAATTGTTACATCATTGGTAAACGATGTTATTATGCCATGTATTGGTAAGTTGACCGGAGGTATTTCGTTCACTGAATTGAAATATGAATTGACTGCTGCAGTTGTTGAGGACGGCGTGGAAAAATCGGCTGCCGTATATCTCAATTATGGTAACTTTATTCAAAATGTGGTAGACTTTGTGATTATCGCGTTCTCAATCTTCGTGATGATCAAATTGTTGATGAATCTCAAACGCAAAAAAGAAGAACCCGCTCCTGCTCCCGAGCCAGAGCCCGTTCCCGAACCTTCAAACGAAGAAAAGCTTCTTGCCGAAATTCGCGATCTTTTGAAAGAAAAGAAATAATCGGTATAGGATAGAAATAAAAACACAGGCTTTCCAAACGGAAGGCCTGTGTTTTTGTGTCTATATGCTAATGCGTGTTTAGCGCGAGGGTGCGAAACCGATGCCTGATGCCGGGGAAATGGCTTTGAGGTTGGGCACGATGTCGTCGGCAGTGATAAGGAACAATTGCTCGGTATCGCCACCACTTTTGACTATACGACGGGCATGTTGAAGGTAGACACGCTCGAGATAATTTGCCACAAAGCGGGCGTTGCCAAAGTGGGTGCGGTCTTTCTTGGCATAGGCATCGCCAAGCACTTCCTTGAATTTAGCATCGGCCTCGGGAGTGAACTCATAATCATATTTATGAATGCGGTTCACGGCTATTTCACACAGTTGGTCAAACGAGAAATCGGGAAACTCAAAAGTGTTGGCAAAGCGGCTTGTGATGCCGGGGTTGGTTTTCAACAACGATTCCATCTCGTTGGGGTATCCGGCAAGGATGACCGAGATGTTGCGATAATTCTCGTCGGCGAGTTTGTTGAGCAAGAGCGGAAGCACAATGCGTCCGGGGTCTTGTGGATGGGCCGAAACGAGGCTATATGCTTCGTCGATCATGAGCGTGCCACCCTCGGCAATGTCGAGGATTTTGATGAGGTTTTCTTCTTCAAGACCCCAACGGGTGCCCACGAAACTGCTGCGGGTGGCAAGCACAAAGTGTCCGTGAGAAAGCTGGTTGTGCTCTTTCAAAAGGCCAGCCCAAATGCGACCCATTGTGCTTTTGCCTGTGCCGGGGTTGCCAATGAAGGTGCCGTGCAAGTTAAGTGAGTGGGTAGCCGAGCCGGTGCCGTTTTTGAGCTTGTTGTAGAGCGCGAGACAAGAGAAATCGCTCACCTTTTCTTTGATAGAGTCGAGTCCGGTCAGATTGTCCAATGCTGCTTGGGGATTGGGCAGCGGATAATATATTTCGACATTGGGCATAGAGTCCATTTCGACAGTGCGGGCGTGGGGACCGTTATCGAGAAAAACGTTCAGGTCGCGAATGTTTGTTATGCGGCCGCGGTCAACTTCAGCCTTTGCCTTCTTGGGTTTTATTTCCTCGACGGGTTCTGACGACTCAAAAGGAGAGTCGTCGGCAGAACTGTCTTTGAAGGGGTCAAAGGGTGTCCATTCAAAATCGTCAAGCACATCGTTGAAATTGATATCTTGACAATCCTCTGAACTGAAGTCGTCAACGCTTTTGGTGTAAATAGTGACTTTGGAAGCGTTTGCGCGCACATAATCCAAGCAGTAGGAGAGAATTGCGTCATTGGTGCGGCAGGGTAACAAACGGTTGGCAAAACATGAGTCCATATTGTCGCGAATAACGATATTGAGATTTTCATAACCATTGATGCAAGAGTCAAGGTTGATGATGTTGTTGGCTGTAAAAAACACGCCTTTCACTATTAAGTCGGAACAGATAGGCTCCATTATATCATGAACAGCTGTCATAACCATGCGCAAGCAGTAAACGGGCGAAACGCGGTGAGAACATTCGGTAAACCACAAGGGGAGATCGTCGTTAAAGCGTTCTTCGTCGGCGAGCTCGTCGGCTTTGCGTGAGCAGATGTTAGGGTTGTCGATCATGACAACAATGGCTTTGTTGTTTTTGGTAATCATGAAAAATTTATAGCCAGAGAGAACTCCATCGAGTTTGGGAACTTTTGCGCATTGACATTCGCCGTTGTCGATCATAGAGCGGACATTGCGCCACATTGCAGATTCATCTTTAGCATGTTTGAATGTTTTCCAAATAGAATTAATCATAGTGTATGTGTGGTTAGTTATTCAAAAGGTTAATACAAATATAACGAAAAAAAATGACCAATGCAATGTTTCGGCACAGATAAAACAGAAAAAAATGATGCCGACAGGGGTTGGATTTTTAAGGTGTGCCGCCCTTAAATGCGAGAGGTGATGGCAATTCTGATGCGGTCAATGGCAACTGTGACCAAGTATATTACTGCCACAAATGCGATGGTGGCGAGTGTGAACATGGGTAGCGACAATGACTCCCACATGTATAAAGATGTGCGCTTGATGATGCCGCCCCAAATGTAGGGGTTTTTATGGAGCAGATACACGGCAAAGGCCGATGCTGACAGCATGTTGATTGCGGTCGATTGCAGAGTGAATGTTGTGAAACACATAAAGAATGCTACCGACGCT
>JAFPCM010000016.1 GCA_017390185.1 Muribaculaceae bacterium | reverse complement strand
TGACTTAAACTCGTTGTGGGCAACGGCCATGATAACCGCGTCAAATTGATGCTCGGGGTCGAGTGTGTTGACAGGCTCAATGCCATATTCGTGTTGAGCAACGGCAACATTGGCCCATGGGTCATAGACTGTGATGTCAATGCCATATTCTTTGAGGCTGTTGTAGATGTCGATAACTTTGGTGTTGCGCACATCGGGACAGTTTTCTTTGAAAGTGAAACCGAAGATAGCGATTTTGCTATGGCTCACATTTATGCCTTTTTTCACCATGAGTTTCACGGTTTGAGTAGCCACATAGTTACCCATGCCGTCGTTCATGCGACGACCGGCGAGAATGATCTCGGGGTTGTAGCCAAAGCGTTGCGCACACATTGCGAGGTAGTAGGGGTCAACGCCGATGCAGTGGCCGCCAACCAATCCGGGGCGGAACGGAAGGAAGTTCCATTTTGTGCCGGCAGCTTCTAACACTGCTTGGGTGTCAATGCCCATGAGGTTGAATATTTTTGACAACTCGTTAACAAACGCGATGTTGATGTCGCGTTGTGAGTTCTCAATCACTTTTGCAGCCTCGGCCACTTTGATGGTGGGGGCGAGGTGTGTGCCGGCAGTGATAACCGATGAATATACCTGGTCAACAATTTGACCGATTTCGGGTGTAGAACCCGAAGTCACTTTCTTGATTTTTTCAACAGTGTGGAGTTTGTCGCCGGGGTTGATGCGTTCGGGTGAATAGCCGGCAAAGAAATCGACATTGTATTTCAATCCCGACACTTTTTCAACTACGGGAATACACTCGTCTTCGGTAACGCCGGGGTAAACTGTTGATTCATACACCACGATGTCGCCGGGAGCGATAACGCGGCCTACAGTCTCGCTTGCGCCATACAAAGGCGTGAGGTCGGGCTTGTTGTCGCGGTCGACGGGAGTGGGAACGGCTACGACATAGAAGTTGCAGTCTTTAATGTCGTCAATGTTTGCTGTGCAAGTGAAGCCGTTGGCGATTGCCGATTGTAGCAACTCGTCGCTTACTTCGAGAGTGGCGTCGTGTCCGGCCATGAGGGCGTCAACGCGTCGTTGGCTCATGTCAAAGCCTACGGTTTTGTATTTTGTAGAGAATAGTCGAGCCAATGGAAGGCCAACATATCCGAGTCCGATAACTGCTATTTTGATTTCTTTTTCCATCAGAGTAAGGTTATTTAAGGTTTTCCCAATACCAACGGCAAGCCTCTTTGAGACCTTGCTTCATGCTGAATTTGGGGTTGTATCCAAGCAAATTTTTAGCCTTGTCAACACACGCGAGTGAGTGGGGAATGTCGCCAACACGATTGGGGCCGTGTGTGGGAATGATGTTTGCAATCTCGGGGTCAAACTCGGCAAGATATTCTCTCAAATAATCGGTTAATTGGTTGAGAGTTGTTCGTTCGCCAAAGGCAGTATTGTAGATTTGATTTACAGCCTCGCTGCCGGCAGGGGCCTCGAGCGCAAGTTCATTCATCTGAATCACGTTGTCGATGTAGGTGAAATCGCGGCTATACTCGCCGTCGCCGTTGATATTGGGCGCTTCGTGGTTCATGAACTTTTTCACGAACAAGGGGATAACGGCTGCATATGCTCCGTTGGGGTCTTGGCGGCGGCCAAATACATTGAAGTAGCGAAGACCTATAAATTCAAGCCCATAGGTGCGCGCAAATACATCGGCATACAATTCGTTGACATATTTAGTGATTGCATAGGGCGAAAGCGGACGGCCGATAACATCTTCAACTTTTGGCAATGAGGTGCTGTCGCCGTAGGTTGATGAACTGGCGGCAAATACAAAACGCTTTACACCTGCATCGCGCGATGCAACAAGCATATTCACGAAACCGCCAACATTGACATCGTTAGATGTTATGGGGTCTTTGATTGAGCGGGGCACTGAGCCCAATGCTGCTTCGTGAAGCACATAGTCAACACCTTCAACTGCTTTGCGGCAGTCGTCAAGGTTGCGAATATCTCCCACGATGAGTCGGAACGATTGGGGATATTGTTCGATGAGAGGCAATAGGTTCTCGATGTGTCCGGTTGCAAAGTTGTCGAGACACACTACATTGTCGCCTTTTTTCAAAAAGTGCTCACAAAGATTTGAGCCGATGAATCCGGCTCCGCCGGTAATTAATATGTTGCGCATAATGTTTATGATGCTAATGATGGTTTGTTTACGTTAGGTTTCCATCGCAATGCTTGGGTGTAGATATAGAAGAATGCTATACAAATGGGCCCGTAACGGAAAAAGTCGTTATAGAGCATTACGATTAATGTCAATCCGATGATATACAAAATGATGCCACGCTCAATTTTTGGTGATGTTTTCAGACTTGCTAAACGAAACCATAACCAAAGGAAATAGAGAATAGCAAAGAACCCGATTTGTATGAATGCGTGAAATCCGTATGGGATTGAGCCACGCAACAGATATTCGTTTTCTTTGTAGAATTTTGAACTGTCAATCATTGTTCCCCCTTTGAATTGACCCACACCAAAGCCGGTGATTGAGTGGCCGGTATAATAGTCTGTTAATTCGGGAATCATGATGTATTTTGTGAAACGGGGAATATCGTTAGTGCCGTCAATAGCTAAATCTTCGCCGCGTTCATGCAATACGGTTACCCAGTTCACGATATCATCGTTTTCTTCGGCATAGAAATATGCTTCCAAAAATCCTTCGCTTGTGATGTCAAATTGGCTGTCGGTAACCGACATGTAGATGTTGAACACGACTACCATCAAGATGCACATCACGGGGCTGAGAATCAAAAGTTTCATGAGAGATTGTCGGTTTATCGGCAACAATAGTATGAAATACATTGCCAACAAAATGAAACTGATTTTGGTCTCGTTGAGCATTGTCGGGAACAACAAGATAATGAGCCATTTGTTGTTGATGAGTGACGAAATGTAGTTGTCGGGGTCCATTTGCTTTTTCATCAAGTAGAACGAGATGAGGTAAATCATCATTGAAACTACGCCCGAAAAACCGTTACCCATTGAGCCGCCACCGTGGTCGTTGGCTCCATATTTCAAGAATTGGAATGTGACGCAAAACGCCTGAATAATCAAGAAGATGAATAAATGTTTGTCAAATCTCTTGACAAATTCATCGGCTTGACGGCTATTGTAGATGTATCTCAAAATGGGGATAATCCAGAGTAGATAAACAAATTCGCGCGTTCCGTTGAAGTAAAACAATGTGTCATAACCGCAGTGAATGCAGGTGATCCAATATGTAATTGCGAGAAATGAAAGCACAAAGAATTTGTCTTTTCGGTCTTTGAGTACAATTAGGCCGATGCCCAACAAAGCCATGTCAACAAGAAAAAATATGCCTGAGCGAAGAGATTCCAAGAAAGGAGCAACCTCTTCGGCAATAAAGCCAAAAGTGCACCACACCCAAAAGAGTGTGAGCACCGTATTTTGTACTAATTTGGTTTTATCTAAAAGCATATATATAAAATCGCATAGAGATAACCGTGAAATTATCTCTATGCATGTGGGTTGTTAGTCTTTTTGAGATGCACCGTAGCCATAGCCATATCCGTGCGACAGTTTGGCATCGGTGTCGTTTACAATGATGGCCACATTGTTGAGTTGTCCCATAGCCGCCACTTCGTTGAGATACTTGATGAAGTTGCGTTTAGTGTAGTTGGCGCGAGAGACATATAATGTTACCTCGGTGAACTTGGTTAACGAGAATGTGTCAGACACAAGTCCAATGGGAGCCGAGTCGAGAATCACATAGTCATAGCGCTCTTTGAGGGTGTTGATGAGGGTTTCGATGCGGTCGCCCAACAACAACTCAGAGGGGTTTGGCGGAATGGGTCCGGCAACAATGATGTCGCAGTGACTATGGCGTTGAATGATTTGGTCGATAGAGTCAATTGCTCCCGAGAGGTAGTTGGTCACACCAGGTGCTGAAGGGAGGTTGAGGTGTTTGGCAAGCATGGGGAGACGAATGTCAAGACCCACAAGCACCACTTTCTTGTTGGTGAGTGCGATGGTTTCGGCCATGTTCATTGAGATGAATGTCTTACCCTCGCCACTGCAGCTTGAAGTCACAGTGATTACGCGACCCTTGTCTGATGTGTTCTTGAAGAGGAACTGCATGTTGGTGCGCAACAAGCGGAAGAGTTCGGCAACAGGACGTTTTGA
>JAFPCM010000136.1 GCA_017390185.1 Muribaculaceae bacterium | reverse complement strand
GCGTGAGGGTTCCACCTCTTCCCATTCCGAACAGAGAAGTTAAACCTCACCACGCCGATGGTACTGCGAAAGTGGGAGAGTAGGTAACCGCCCCTTTAACGAGCGCCCTGGTTCATACGAGCCGGGGCGCTTTTGTTTTTGTGCCGTGGGCTCGCCCCGCTCAGCCACGGTTATTCATATCGCACCCTGCGGGAGCGGTTGTCTGTGATGTTTAACCCAACCTCGGGGTGTTGCACTTTGCGGTAAGTGGCATTTGTTTTTAGATGTGGTTTAAAGTGTGAACTTTTTGTCGTAAATTATTGTTATTTCAGTAATTTGATGTATCTTTGTAGTGCTTTTACCAAGCAATTCTCTGCCTAGATTAGATGAGTATAATTTAATCAAACTACGGGCTTCTCAATATTACATTCAAGTTAAAAATTTATCTATATATGGGCCATAACTGTGCCCGAGACTAATTGATGTTTTAGTCATAAATTAATCTTACATTTTATGTTTACCATTTCTGAACTCAATTCAAAGAGTGACTCTGAGTTGGTTTCTATTGCTGAAGGCATGGGCCTGAAAAAGATTGATGTGTCAAAGAAAGATGATTTAATTTATCGAATACTTGACCAACAGGCTGAAATCGCTGCCGTGTCAGTTCCTGAAAAGAAATCTAAAACCACCAAAGATAAGGCAAAGAAGGCTGATAAGCCCGTAAAGGCTGATGCAGAAAAGACAGAAACGCAACCCAAGAAATCAAAGAAATCGGTTGCAGAGCCTGTTGAAGCTAAGGAAGTTGCCGAAGCTGCTGTAAATAATGAGCCTGCTGAAGTTGTTGAAAAAACAACTCGTAATCGCCGTCGCCGACAACAAGCCGAAAAAGCCGAAACAGAAAATACGTCTGCCGAAGAAATAAAGGAGCAAAAACAGTCGGCCGTTGAGTCAATTGATGATAAAGATGATTTAACGATGGTAGCTCCATTGGGTAAAGGTGAGGAGGCTAAAATGCCTGCGCAGTTTGCCGACATAAAAGCCGATAACCAAACTCCTGCTGCAGAAGATCATTCATCGACAAACGATGACAAATCGGCAAACGAAGATAAGTCAGGCAACCAGGAGAAACCTGCCGGTGAAGAAAAACCTAAGAATGATTTCCGCCCCAAAGATTCGGCATTCGGTTCATTCTTCCCACGTGGTGAAGGTCGCAAGTTTGTTCCTCGCAGCCAGCGTGAACGTGAGGAGGCTGCTGCCGCCGCTGCCGCTGCTGTTGCCGCTGCCGCTGTTGCCGCCGCAACTGCTCCTATTGTAATTGCAGAGCCAGGCAAAGAGAAGCAACAGCACCAAAATCAGCACCAGCAAAAGCAGGGCAAGAAGCAGAAAAATCGCAATAACAACAATAATAATCAACAGCAACAGCCTGCTATTCCCCAATATAATTTTGACGGATTTATTGAAGCTGAGGGTGTGTTGGAGATCATTCCCGACGGTTATGGCTTTTTGCGCTCAAGCGACTACAATTATTTGTCATCGCCCGACGATGTTTATGTAACACAGTCGCAAATCAAAAACTATGGTTTGAAAGCCGGAGACGTTGTAGAGTGCACAATTCGTCCTCCCAAAGAAGGCGAAAAATATTTCCCCATGAGCAGTGTCAAGACTGTGAATGGCCGCAGTCCAGAGTTTATTCGCGACCGTGTTCCGTTTGAGCACTTGACACCTCTGTTCCCCGATGAAAAATTCAATCTTTGCGGTGGCCGCACATGTAATATCTCTACACGTGTGGTTGATATGTTCTCGCCCATCGGTAAAGGCCAGCGTGGTTTGATTGTTGCACCTCCCAAGACAGGTAAGACAATTTTGCTCAAAGATATTGCCAATGCGATAGCCGAAAACCACCCCGAAACCTACATCATGATCCTCCTCATTGACGAACGTCCCGAAGAGGTTACCGACATGAGCCGCAGTGTTAATGCCGAGGTGATTGCGTCAACATTTGACGAGCCCGCCGAGCGCCATGTGAAAATAGCCAGCATCGTGCTTGAAAAAGCCAAACGTATGGTGGAATGTGGCCATGATGTTGTGATTTTGCTTGACTCGATTACCCGTTTGGCCCGCGCTTATAATACAGTGTCGCCTGCATCGGGCAAAATTTTGTCGGGTGGCGTTGATGCCAACGCATTGCAAAAGCCCAAACGATTCTTTGGCGCAGCGCGTAACATCGAAAATGGTGGTTCGCTCACCATTATCGCAACAGCGTTGACTGAAACAAGCTCAAAGATGGACGAAGTCATCTTTGAAGAATTTAAAGGAACTGGTAACATGGAGTTGCAACTCGACCGCAAATTATCAAACAAACGCATTTTCCCGGCTGTCGATATCATGTCGTCAAGCACTCGTCGCGACGATTTGCTGTTGCGCCCCGAAACGCTCAATCGCATGTGGATTTTGCGTCGATTCCTTGGCGACCGCAACTCGCTTGAAGCGATGGAATTCATCAAAGATCGCATGGAGCATACCTATGACAATGATGAATTGCTTCGCACAATGGGCGATTTCTAAGATACAGATAAAACGGAGTTGTAACAAAGTGACGACTCCGTTTTTTGGGAGTAATGAGTCAATCAGTAGAAAATGGGGCTCAATCAGTGTTAAAGCACATGAAAAGGGCGTCAAAATGAATGTATTTTTGTAACTTTGCACACTAAAATTACAAATAATAATAAAGATGAATAAAATTTTAAGAAAGGTTCTTTGTGGTGCATTGCTCTGCTTTACTAGTGGAGTGGCATTCGCTGCCGAATCTGATGTCATGGCATATGATTTCGGTAACGGTGCCACAATGGAAGGTTGGACTGTTGCCGACATGAACGGCGACGGCGTTACATGGGCTGAACAAGAAGGCCTTAAAGGAGCTGTCTATAATGGCTTCTCAACACTCAATCCTGCTGAAGATTGGTTGTTCACTCCTGCATTTGCTACAGAAGCAGGAAAGCACTACATTGTGTCATATACAATAGCCCAACGCGGTGCTTTTGATGCTGACAATATCGCGATCTATTGTGGCGATGCAGCAACTGCCGAAGCAATGACCACTCATTTGGTCACTGAAAAATATGACAACCATGCCGGCAAAGTAGTACGCTATTGTCACATTGCTAGTGAGACAAGCGGATCACAAGTGCTCGGTTTTAAATTGACATCGCCCGCAGGCAACGGCTATGTGTTGTTGAAATCAGTAAGTGTATCAGAGACCGAAGGCCAATGTCCTCAAGCTGCTCTCGATATGGATGTGACTTTAGATGGTCCTGCTAAAACCGTTAAAGTGCGTTGGATTAGCCCCAAACGTGACGTTAAAGGAGTGGCTATTTCAGGCAAAATGAAAGCATTGATTTACCAAGATAGCGAGTTGGTGGCAACTGTTGATGACGTGGTTCCTGGCGATACAGCTCAATATGTTTACAGTCCATCGGTATATCTTGGCAAACACACCTATTCATTGGCATTCCAAGCTGATAAGGTGTCAGAATCTGTCTCACAAGAAGTTGACCTTGAAGATGTACAAGGCCAAAAGGTGCTCATGCACACATTCCCCATGACCAAAGCCGATGTTAACGATTCATGGGTAATTGAGAACAAAAACGGCGGTGAGACGTGGTCATATTATGCTGGTTCAGTTTACATTTCTGCAATCGATAAAAGTGTAAATGACTGGCTTATCACACCCAAATATGGACTTGTGCCAGGCCGTCGCTATGTGTTGACCTATAAGCTTGCAACATCACGTGACTATCCCGCTACGGTAGAAGTGACCTATGGTAACAAACAAGCATCATCGGGTCAGACAAATGTTATTGCCAAGCACACCGATTTGTGCCAAAACGGTTTTGCCGATTTTGAATCAGTTCAATTTGAAGTGTCGACCGCTGGAGTATATTACTTTGGTTTCCATGCAACTTATGTAGGCAATTCAGTGGATGTTAAGGATGTCAAGCTTTACTATGTGGAGGCTGGTGAGGCCCCAGAGGAGCGCCCGCTTACCTATGTAGAGCCTGCCGAAACCATTATCCCCGACAATGACAACCCCGACTTGACCGAAACACGCGCTTATGACCAACGTCTGTCAATGGAAGGCGTTGAGTTGACCGCAGTGTTTACACAAGCCCAAGTTGATCAATATACATTGGCCCCCAAAGGTTTCTATGCAGTGCAGCACTACAATGGTAAGTACAAAGTGTCGTTAAGAAACCCCGTGTTTGAAGCCGATTTTGGTGGTGGTTGTGTATATCACGAAGGTAAATTATATTGTAACGAGTATAATTTCCAAAGCGATTATCAATTTGCAACACCTGTGTGGAAAGTGCTTGATGCCAAGACTTTTGAGACAATCTCGGCCGACACGCTGAATACAAATTGTGAAAATACGACCATAGCAATGGCATATGACCCCACAAGCGACAAAATGTATGGCTTTGTGAGAGACTATGTTGATACATGGCTTGTGGAAATCAATCCCGAAAACGGTCAGATGAAACGTTTGTCTTCAAAGTCGATGGATTATTGGAAACGTTATGTTGCAATGGCATGTGACCATAAAGGCAATCTTTATGCAATCTATATGACTGAAGATTATAAGACCGGGGAGCAGAAACATTTCTTCTGTCGAATTAATAAAGATAACGGTCAAATTGCAGACATAGGTGAGATTCAAGTTGCAAACATGCTTCCCGAAGATCTCTTGGTTAACATGAAGTATCATCAATCATTGTTCTATAATAACAATACCAAGAAACTTTATTGGATGTTGTGTAGCTCAAGTATGGCAATCGGTGGACAATATGCACCTATGTTTGAGATTGACCCTGTCAACTGTCGTGCAACATTGCTCACATATCTCGAAGATGTATATGCTATCAGTGGCGCATATTTCAATGAACCCAATTTGCTCGCTCCTGGTGTAATCTCCGACTTTAAGTATACACAAACCGACCTAAATTTGGCTGAAGGTACAATCTCATTTAAGTTGCCATCGGTTTCATATGATGGCACTGAAATGACTTCAATGGTGAAATATTCGGTGAAAGAACTCCAAGGAACAATCAATATCGAAGGCCAAGCAGCGGCAGGATCAGTGGTTGAACTCAAGGTGTCATCAACTCAAGGAATTCACAATTTGGAAATTCAGTTGTCAAACGAAGCTGGTGAGGGACCTGTTGTAACTCGTACATTCCTTATTGGGTATGATATGCCTTCAGCTCCAATGAATGTTAATCTTACTGACGAAAACCTGACAACAACACTTACATGGAGTCGTCCGGTCGTTGGCACTCATGGTGCTGAATTTGATGCAAGCAAGTTGAAATTTGATGTAGTCCGTTATCCTGAAGAACTCACTGTTGCGTCAGGTATCACCGACACAGTGTTTGTTGAAAATCATGGATCAGACTTGTTGCGTTATTATTATGTAGTTTATTCATGTTGCGACACATTGAGAACAGCGGGAGTTGTTTCAAATGCTGTAGTGGTGGGAGCCCCTATAAATCCTCCTTATGGTGGAGTGTTTGAAGGAGTTGCCGATATGTATAACTACTATACAATTCTTGATGTAAACAAAGATGAATATACATGGTCGTTGGATACTGAAACCGGAGCGGCATTTTATCCCTATAACTGGGCTCAAGGTGCAAATGACTGGATGATATCACCGCCTATTCGTTTTGATGCTGGTGCACCTTATCAATTGGTGTTTAGTACATTCTCTTCATCGGCACTATATCCCGAATCAATGCTTGTGACTCTCGGCAAAGGTAAAACCCCTGAAGCACAAACCGAAGTATTGCTTGATTTGCCTTCAGTCCCTGCTCAAGAAGACGATGGTTCAATCGCAACCTATACTCTTGATTTTACAGTTCCTGAAACAGGCGTTTACTATTATGGATTCAAAGCCTATTCTGTTGCTTATCAAGAATATTTGTTCCTTTACAATATTCAATTGAATGGCACAACAGGAGTTGAAAGTATAGTGACAAAACAACAGAATTTTGATGCATATGCACAAGGAGGAGCTATCAATGTGTTGAATCCCGAAAATGATGTTATTTCGGTTTATACAGTAAGCGGCGTTCTTGTTGCGCAAGTTGAAGAACCAACAGCCAAGGTGAATGTAGTTCCCGGTATTTATATTGTCAAATCAAGCAAAAACGCAATAAAAGTAGCGGTTAAATAAGCCGGTTTTATTATCAAATAAGTTAGAAAAGGTGAGTTCGTCGTACGACATTCACCTTTTTATTGTAATTTTGCACTCCAAAATAATAAATATAAAAAGATGAATAGTAAATTAAAAAAGATTCTTTGTGGTGTTTTGTTTTGCCTGATAAGTGGTGTAACAATCGCTGCCGAATCTGATGTCATGGCATATGATTTCGGTAACGGCGCCACAATGGAAGGCTGGACAGTAGCCGACATGAACGGCGACGGCGTTACATGGGTTGAGCAAGAAGGCCTCAAAGGAGCTGTATATAATGGCTTTTCAACACTCAATCCCGCCGAAGATTGGTTGTTCACTCCTGCATTTGAAACAGTAGCAGGAAAACACTACATTGTGTCATATACAATAGCCCAACGCGGAGCTTTTGATGCTGACAATATTGCAATCTATTGTGGTAATGCAGCAACCGCCGACGCAATGACCACTCATTTGATCACTGAAAAATATGATAATCATGCCGGCAAGGTAACACGCTATTGCCACATAATCAGCGAGACAAGCGGATCAAAAGTGCTCGGATTTAAATTGACATCGCCTGCAGGTAACGGCTATGTGTTGCTGAAATCAGTAAGTGTATCAGAGACCGAAGGCCAATGCCCTCAAGCTGCTCTCGATATGGATGTGACTTTAGATGGTCCTGCTAAAACCGTTAAAGTGCGTTGGATTAGTCCTAAGCGTGATGTTAACGGCGTTTCGATCGCGGGCAAAATGAAAGCATTGATTTACCAAGATAGCGAGTTGGTGGCGACCGTTAATGACGTTGTTCCTGGCGATACAGCTCAATATATTTACAGCCCGTCGGTATATCTCGGCAAACACACCTATTCATTGGCATTCCAAGCCGATAAAGTGTCGGCATCTGTTTCACAAGAAGTTGACCTTGAAGATGTACAAGGCCAAAAGGTGCTTATGCACACATTCCCCATGACCAAAGCCGATGTTAACGATTCATGGGTAATTGAGAATAAGAATGGCGGTGAAACATGGACCTACTCAGGCGGTTCGGTTTATATTTCGGCAATAGGTAAAAGCGTAAATGACTGGCTTATCACTCCAAAATATGGACTTGTCCCAGGCCGACGCTATGTGTTGACCTATAAGCTTGCAACATCACGCGATTATCCCGCTTCGATAGAAGTGACATATGGTAACAAGCAAGCATCATCGGGTCAGACAAATGTAATAGCCAAGCACACCGATTTGTGCCAAAACGGCTTGGCCGATTTTGAGTCTGTTCAGTTTGAAGTGTCGGCGCCTGGTGTTTATTACTTTGGTTTCCATGCTACATATGTAGGAAATTCGATTGACGTTATGGATGTCAAGCTCTACTATGTGGAGGCTGGTGAGGCCCCAGAGGAGCGCCCGCTCACCTATGTAGAGCCTGCCGAAAACGTTCTCCCCGATAATGACAACCCCGACTTGACCGAAACACGCCCATATGACCAACGCCTATCAATGGAAGGGGTTGAGTTGACCGCAGTGTTTACACAGGCACAAGTTGACAGATATACATTGGCCGAAAAAGGTTTCTATGCTGTACATTATTACAACAATCAGTATTTAGTTACATTGAAAGAACCGTTGAAGATGATGGACTTGGGTGGCGGTTGTGTATACCATAACGGTAAATTGTATTGTAACGAGTATAATTCACAAAGCGATTATCAGTTTGCGATTCCAGTGTGGAAAGTGCTTGACGCCAAGACATTTGAAACGCTTTCAGCAGACACGCTGAACTCTAACTGCGAAAATACCACAACTGCAATGGCATATGACCCCACAAGCGACAAGATTTATGGCTTTGTGAGAGACTATGTTGATACATGGCTTGTGGAGATTAATCCCGAAAATGGTCAAATGAAGCGTGTTACACCCAATGCAATGGAATATTGGAAACGTTATGTGGCTATGGCTTGCGACCAATTGGGAAATCTTTATACAATTTACATGACCGAAGACTATGTGACTGGAGAGCAAAAACACTATTTCTGTCGCATCAACAAGCAAACAGGAGAAATTGCCGACATAGGTGAAATACAAGGAGCAAATATGTTCCCTGAAGACTTATTGATAAACATGAAATATCGTCAGACAATGTTCTTTGACAATCACTCAAAGAAACTTTACTGGTTGATGTGTAGCTCAAGTATGGCCCTCGGTGGACAATATGTGCCCATGTTTGAAATCGATCCCGTTAACTGTCGTGCAACATTGCTGACATATTTGAAAGATGTGTGTGCAATCAGTGGTACATATTTCAATGAGCCCAATATGCTTGCACCTGGTGTAATCAGCGATTTCAATTTTACGCAAACTTCTCTCGATTCGGCCGACGGTATTATCTCGTTCAAGATACCTTCGGAAACATATGACGGAACACCTATGACATCGATGGTTAAGTACTCAATTACTGAGGGTGATGTCATCAATATCCAGGGTGAAGCGGCTGCTGGCTCGGTTGTTGAACTTGCAGTAACGTCAACACAAGGTATTCACAATTTGAAAATCCAATTGTCGAACGAAGCCGGCGAAGGTCCTGTCGCAACTCGCACATTCCTTCTCGGTTATGACATGCCTTCTGCTCCGTTGAATGTTAATCTTACCGACAAAGCATTGACAACAACACTCACCTGGAGTCGCCCGACAATAGGCGTTAATGGAAAAGTGTTTGACACTGATAAATTGAAATTTGATGTGGTTCGCTATCCCGAAGAAATTACTGTGGCATCAGGTATCACAGACACGGTGTTTGTCGAAAATCACGGAACCGATTTGTTGCGTTACTACTATGTTGTATATTCATGCTGCGATTCAGTGAGAACAGCAGGTGTAGTTTCAAATGCGGTTGTTGTGGGTTCGCCCATCAATCCCCCATTTGGCGGCGTGTTTGAAGGTGTTGCCGATATGTACAACTATTACACTATTCTTGATATTAACCAAGACAAATATACATGGATGTTGGATACCGAAACCGGCGCTGCATTCTATCCCTATAACTGGGCTCAAGCTGCAAATGACTGGATGATTTCGCCCCCCATCCGTTACGATGCTGGAGCACCCTATAATTTGACATTCAGCACATTCTCAACTTCGGCACTTTATCCCGAGTCAATGCTCGTGACATTGGGCAAAGGCAAAACTCCCGAAGGCCAAACCGAGGTGTTGCTCGATCTTCCCACTGTTCCCGCACAAGAAGATGACGGCACGATTACAACTTATTCTCTTGACTTTACAGTTGCAGAAACAGGCGTTTACTATTATGGCTTCAAGGCTTATTCGGCAGCATACATGGACTACTTGTTCCTTTATGACATTCGCCTTTCTGGAACAACAGGAGCCGAAGGCATCACGACTGTTCAACGCAACTTTGATGCATATGTCGCTGACGGCGCAATCAATATCGTAAACCCCATGAACGATGTCGTGTCGGTTTACACCGTAAACGGTTTGCTCGTTGCCCAAGTTGAGGAAGCAACAGCCAAGGTTGAAGTCGTTCCTGGCATTTATATTGTCAAATCAAGTAAAGATGCGATAAAAGTGGCGGTTAAATAAGCCGGTTTTATTGTCAAATAAGTTAGAAATGGTGAATTTGTCGCACGACAATTCACCATTTTTTGTAAATAACCCCAAATATAATTAACTTTGTAGGGTAAAGTTAATTGCATAAATATGGCTGAACTGAAAATGTCGGTATATAAACGTGGTGGCGATGACGGATTCGTATTCGGAATCTACCTTACTGTGATGTTTTTTGCCACAGCCTATTCTATGACCGTTCCATTTGCCGGACTGATGTCAACGCTGATGATGCTTGCCGTTCCAGTGGTGATGTATCGCTTTTTACGTCGGTCTTATGTAGCATTTGGCGGCAAATTGACATTCTCGGAATTATGGTTGCAAGGCATTGTCACATTTTTTTGTGGCGGTCTTATAGCGGGCTTGGCTGCAGTGGTGTTTATGCGTTGGATCCAGCCCGATTATATCATATCGCAGGCTAATGCCGCGATAAAAATATGGGAAGAGTCAGGGTTGCCACAAGGGCAGGAAATGGCCGATGTGATGCGCAAAGCTATTGAGCAGAAAATGATACCGAGTTCAATAGAGCTTGTAATCGAAATGTTGTGGTTGCAAGTGTTTAGCGGCTCATTATTGTCAATAGTGTTGTCACTTATCATCAGGGCTATAAAAATAAAGTAGAATATAAATTAAAAACTATATAGAAATGGATATTTCGGTAATTGTTCCATTGTATAACGAAGCAGAATCATTGCCCGAATTGGAGGCATGGATTAAGCGAGTAATGGAGGCAAATAAATTCTCCTATGAGATACTGTTTATTAATGACGGCAGTACCGACGAGTCGTGGGAGGTAATCAAGTCGCTCCGTGAGAAGAATCCTAATGTGCGCGGAGTGTGTTTCCGTCGCAACTATGGCAAGTCGCCCGCGTTGAACACCGGTTTTGTTCGTGCCAAGGGTGATGTTGTTATCACAATGGACGCCGATCTTCAAGACAGCCCCGATGAAATTCCCGAGTTGTATCGCATGATTACCGAAGACGGTTATGACTTGGTGTCGGGATGGAAACAAAAACGCTATGACCCCCTGTCAAAGACATTGCCAACAAAGTTGTTTAATGCGACTGCGCGCAAAGTGAGCGGCATCAAAAACCTTCACGACTTTAACTGTGGCTTGAAAGCATATCGCAAAAAAGTGGTTAAGCACATTGAGGTTTATGGCGATATGCACCGATATATCCCTTATTTGGCAAAGAATGCAGGTTTTAATCGCATTGGCGAAAAAGTGGTTAAACACCAAGCCCGCAAATATGGCTCGACAAAATTTGGTTTAGACCGCTTTGTAAATGGCTATCTTGATCTTGCCACATTGTGGTTTACAGGCAAATTCGGAGCCAAACCTATGCACTTCTTCGGCCTTTTGGGTAGTCTGATGTTTATTATCGGATTCTTGGCTGTGATTGTAGTGGGAGCAATGAAGTTGTACAATATGTATAGCGGATTGTCATATATCCTCATCACCGATTCGCCCTATTTCTACCTCTCATTGGTGATGATGTTGCTTGGCACTCAGTTGTTCCTCACAGGATTTGTAGGCGAACTGATTGTGCGCAACTCACATCGTCGCAACGAGTATGAGATAGAAGAGGAACTTGACGCCAAAGACAATGAGTAAAAAACAATTTGAAATATTGACACAAGTCATTGCCGACCGTTATTCGTGTCGCAATTACAGCTCTATGCCAGTATCGCGCCAGGAAATCGCTCAAGTGCTTGAAATGGCACGATTGGCACCATCGGCGTGCAACCGTCAGCCGTGGGTGTTTGTAGTGGTTGATACTCCAGAGTTGCGCGAGGCAGTGGTTGCAAGTTACGATCGTCCTTGGGTGAGAACGGCGCCTGCATTTATCGTTGCATGTGGCAATCACGACGAGGCTTGGCATCGTGCGGCCGATCAAAAGGACCACACTGATGTCGATGTGTCAATCGCGGTCGAGCACATTTGTCTGGCTGCTTCGGCAATAGGGTTGGGCACTTGTTGGGTGTGCAACTTTGATGTTGCACTCTTGCGTCAGGCTCTTAACATTCCTGCCAATTTAGAGCCGATAGCCATTATTCCGATAGGTTATCCCGAGGTGGTAGATGTTGCCCCCGAAAAGAAACGCAAATCACTTGACGATATTACCGTATGGGGAAAATTCTGAAAATATGTGTGGTGCTGATAGTGGCGGTTGCTGCAATGTGGTCGTGCTCATCGTCGGGCTGCATTGACAACCAGAGCAGTATTCCGTTGGCCGGATTTTATGATAGCAAAACCAAGAAGAAACTTAAAATATCGGGCATCAACATTGGTGGAGTAGGAGCCGAAACGTTATTATTGAGTAGCTCAGAGTCGGCGGCACAAGTGTATTTGCCATTGCGTTCTACACAATCCTCAACATCGTTTTGCTTCAACTATGGTACCGATAGCATCACCGGTTACCAATATAACGATACCATTACATTTGATTATGAGTCAATTCCCTATTTTGTGTCAGAAGAGTGTGGTGCGATGTATTATTACAAAGTAGGCAAGTTACAAAGTACGCATTTGCTCATTGACTCGGTGAAATTGCTCGAACCGCTCATCACTAACACCGATGTGGAGCGCGTTAAAATCTATTTCCGTTCAAACGACACTCAACAATGATTAAGCGAGTTTTATTGATAATAATAGCGATAGTTGTCCTTAGCATTACAGCCGAGGGCCAGCGACGCGTGACTCCCGTCAATCCAACCTCGCCCACAGCTCCGGTGAAGAAAAAGAAGGAACAGAAAACCGATGAGGTTGATTTGTCAACCTATGTCGAGATGAAAGACAGCGAAGGTCGAGTATTTTTGATGGATACCATTACCGGCAAAGAATATGTCGATTCGGCAGCCATCAAAGCCAAAGAAATAATGAAATATCCCGCTATGCACGCATTGACACTTGGTGTCGATGTTTGGGACCCCGTGATGCGACTTATTGGTCAAGATTATGGCGGTGTTGAAGCGTGGGCCGAGTTGAGTTTGTACAATCGCTTCAAGCCCGTGGTTGAGGTAGGTGTAGGTGCGGCCGAATACGCACCCGAAGACGGTAACTACACCTATAAATCGCCCCTTTCGCCATATTTTCGCATCGGTATGAACTACAATTTCCTTTATGGCAAGACCGATGATTATCAGATTCAGGCCGGTGTGCGCTATGGTTTGTCGCCATTTTCTTATAGCGTGAACAATGTGAGTGCCGATGCCGGATATTGGAATGAGCCGTTGGTATTTGATATTCCCACACAGAAGACTGTAGTGGGCTATTTGGGCGCATCATTGAACATTAAAGTAAAGATTGTGAGCAACCTTTACATGGGTTGGGCAGTCAAGTATAACTATATTTTGCACGAGAGCAAAGCCCCTTATGGCAAGCCGTGGTATATTCCTGGATATGGAACGCGCGGGTTGGCTATTGGTGGCGGATTCTCGATAATGTATACTATTCCGTTGAGCAAAAAAACGGTTGATATTGCAACCGAAGAACCTCAAGATCCTGAATAATAATGAAACGCATTGCGATTATCGGAGCTTCATCGGGCTTGGGCTATGGCGTAGCCGAGCAGATGGCACAGATGGGTTGGCGTGTTGGCATTGCTGCGCGTCGTCAAGAACCTTTGGAACAGTTGCGCCGACAGTATCCCGACAACATTGTTGCACACAAGGCAATAGATGTTACGCAAAGCGATGCCCCTGAAAAACTGAATGCCCTCATCGATGAAATGGGTGGAGTTGACACCGTGTTTTTGGTGTCGGGTGTGGGCAAGCAAAACCCGACTCTTGAAATTGCCAATGACATAACCACTGCGCAGACCAATGTTGTGGGATTTATCCACATCGTCAATGCGGCATATGATTATTTTCGCTGTGAAGGCAAGAGCGGTCACATTGCCGTTGTTTCGTCAATCGCAGGAACAAAAGGACTTGGTATCGCGGCAAGTTATAGTGCGACCAAGCGTTTTCAGAACACCTATATTGATGCCGTTGAGCAGTTGTCGCGCATGCAAGGCGTTGACATCAAGTTTACCGATGTGCGTCCCGGATTTGTGGCCACACCGTTGCTCAATAGCGATAAGAAATTTCCGATGCTCATGACAACCGACTATGCAGTTCGCCGCATAGTAAAAGCCATAGTCAAGCAAAAACGCGTTGCCGTCATTGATTGGCGATGGAGAATGCTTGTGGGCTTGTGGCGACTCATTCCGGCATGGATGTGGAAACGCCTCCCCGTCAAAAACGGGTAAAAACCAGTGATTTTTTAGTGAGAATTATTGCAACATTGCGGCCACGCGGCGCAAGGCGGCGATGAATGCGTCAACCTCTTGGCGGGTGTTGTATGCGGCAAACGATGCGCGCACAGTGCCTTCGATGCCCAATGTGTGCATGAGCGGTTGGGCGCAGTGGTGACCGGTGCGAACAGCGATGCCCAATTTGTCGAGCAACATGCCCATGTCATAGTGGTGGGCGTTGCCTACGAGGAACGAAATCACGGCACATTTGGTTGCTGAAGTGCCGAAGATGCGCATATTGGGAATTGTCAGCATTTGCTCGGTGGCATACTGCAACAAATCGTGTTCATGGGCGGCTATGCGTTCAATGCCGATGCCTTCCATGTAGTCGATGGCTTGGCGCAATGCGGCGATGCCAACAAAATCGGGAGTCCCGGCCTCAAATTTAAAGGGGAGATCGGCCCATGTGGTGTTGTTGAATGATACTGTGCCAATCATTTCGCCGCCGCCTTGATAGGGGGGCATCATTTCGAGCAGATATTTTTTGCCATAAAGCACACCTATGCCTGTGGGACCATACATTTTGTGGGCCGAGAAAGCATAGAAATCGGCGTCGAGGTCTTGCACATCCACTTTGATGTGTGACACTGCTTGTGCGCCGTCAATCAGTACGGGCACGCCGCTTTGGTGGGCTTCGGCAATGAGTTCTTTGATGGGGTTGACTGTGCCGAGAACATTTGATACATGGCACATAGCGACGAGTTTGGTGCGTTCGTTAAACAAAGACGAATAGGCAATGCGGTCAATCTCGCCGTCGGCATTAATGGGCACTACGCGCAAAATGATGCGCTTGTTGCGGCCGAGCAGTTGCCAAGGCACAATGTTGGCGTGATGCTCCATGGTGGTGACTATGATTTCGTCGCCGTTTTCGAGCAATTGGCCATAAGAGGCAGCCACAAGGTTGATGGCCTCGGTGGTGCCGCGAGTGAAAATGATTTCTTCGGTTGAGCGTGCGTTGATAAATTGTCGCACTCGCTTGCGGGTTGTCTCTTGCAAGTCGGTGGCCTCTTGTGAGAGGGTGTGCACACCGCGATGCACATTGGCTTTGTGCTGATAATATACATTTTCGATGGCATCAACCACACAGCGGGGTGTCATCGAGGTTGCAGTATTGTCGAGATAAACCAACGGTTTGCCCCACACTTGGCGTTCAAGAATGGGGAAATCGTTGCGAATTTCGTCTACGTTATAATTTTCCATCAGGGTTTATTCGGGTTTGCTGTCGTGACAAGAGATGCCGCAGTCGGCACAAAGCATCTGCTGTCCGTAAAATCTTTTTTCCACCAAGTGGCGCAATCGGTCACGCAATCCTTCCATGCGAACGGTGTCAATGACATCGGCCATAAATGCCTGCATGAGCATGAGTCGAGCTTCTTTTTCAGAGATACCGCGAGCACGCATATAAAACAATGCTTGTTGGTCGAGTTGGCCTGTCGTTGCGCCGTGGCTACACTTAACTTCATCGTTGTAGATGATGAGTTGAGGCTTGGTGTGCATGCGCGATGAGGTAGAGGCCAATAGGTTGCGGTTGTTTTGATAGGCTTCGGTGTAGGTAGCGCCGGGTGCAACCAAGATACTTCCCTCAAATGCACCGGTCGATTCGTCGTCAAGCACATATTTGAAAAGTTGGTTGCTGCGACAGTGACTTGAGCGGTGTTTTACATTTGACGAGTTGTCGACATGTTGCTTGCCTGAGCCGATAGCCATTCCGGCAAGTGTTGTGTCGCAGTTGTCGCCGTCGATTTCTATGTCATAGTCGTTGCGTGTGGTGCCGGCAATGAGCGACATGCCGTTGACAAGAAGGTTTGAGCCGGCTTGCTGACGGGCAAAGAGTTGAGAGTAGCGCGATGTCATGGCCGAAGACTCTTCGATGTCGTAGAGGTCAAATTGTGCATTCTCGCCCATGAATATTTCCACCACTTGCGACGCAAGGTAGCGGTGTTCGTTGTCTTGAGTGTGGTCACACACGAGCAATTGAGCCTGTGCGTTGTCCTCAACGATAATGAGCATGCGACGCACGACCATCAAGTCGATGGGTGAGGAGAATATGTTGACTAATTGCAACGGCTTTTCAAGTTTCACTCCGCGTGGCACATAAACCACGATGCCGTCTTGCACGAGCAGCGAGTTTAGAGCCACTGACGCATTGTCGAGTGGAGCGATTTTGCCGAGGTAGGCTTCGATGATGTGGGGTTGGTTGGCCGCCACATTTTCGAGTGAATCGACAATTACGCCTTCGGGCATATTGATGCGTGCTGTTGATGACGCATAAAACTTGTCGTTGACGATAAACGACATCCAGGTACTCATGTTGGGAACATCACAACGGAATGATGCGGCCACATTGACCGGAATGTTCATGCGGTTGATGTTGACACCATAATCGGGGGCAAACATCTCGTTGATAGATGTTTTTTCAAACCCTTCTTCGCCCTTGCGTGGCAATCGCTTGCCGTTGAGAGCTGCCAACGCTTTGTCGCGCAAATCGTTGAGCAGTTGAGGCGAGCGAGAGTGTATGGCATCGCGATGTTGGGTGTACAGATCTATATATTGCTTGAGAGCACTCATGATTTACTTTGCGATTATTGGTTGTCGATTTCCTGTTTGATCCAGTCATAGCCTTTTTCTTCAAGCTCGAGTGCGAGTTCGGGACCACCGGTGCGAACGATGCGGCCTTTGTAAAGCACATGCACAAAGTCGGGCTTGATGTAGTCGAGCAAGCGTTGGTAGTGGGTGATGACGATGGTCGCATTATCGGCAGTTTTGAGCTTGTTTACGCCACCGGCAACCACGCGCAACGCGTCGATGTCAAGACCGCTGTCGGTCTCGTCGAGAATTGACAATCGGGGCTCGAGCATCGCCATTTGGAAAATCTCGTTGCGTTTCTTTTCGCCACCCGAGAAACCTTCGTTGACCGAGCGCGATGCGAGCTTGTTGTCAAGTTCCACAACCTCGCGTTTTTGGCGCATGAGTTTGAGAAACTCGCTTGCCGACAAGGCTGGTTGGTCAAAGTATTTGCGCTTTTCGTTAATAGCGGCACGCATGAAGTTGACCATTGACACCCCGGGGATTTCTACGGGATATTGAAACGACAGGAATAAACCCTCGTGAGAGCGGTCTTCGGGTGACAACGATAATAGGTCGACGCCGTGAAAATCGACTTCGCCCTCGGTAACGGTGAATGTCGGGTTGCCGGCAAGTACCGATGAGAGTGTACTCTTACCCGATCCGTTGGGGCCCATGATTGCATGCACCTCGCCGGGACGGATTGTGAGATTGATACCTTTTAATATCTCCTTGCCATTGATGTTGGCATGAAGGTTTTTGACTTCCAATAATATATCTTTCATAAAACTGTATTTACATGTTACATTATCCCACAGAGCCCTCGAGTGTTACTTGGAGCAGTTTTTGTGCTTCGACGGCAAATTCCATGGGTAGTTTGTTCATCACTTCTTTGGCATATCCGTTTACAATCAGTCCGACGGCTTCTTCGGTGGGGATGCCGCGCTGGTTGCAATAGAAAATTTGGTCCTCGCTGATTTTTGAGGTAGTGGCTTCGTGCTCTACCACGGCAGTGTCGTTGAGCACATCGACATAGGGGAATGTGTGTGCACCGCAATTTGAGCCGAGGAGCAGACTGTCACATTGAGTGTAGTTGCGGCAGCCGTCGGCATCGGGCGCTACCTTCACCAATCCGCGATAGGCGTTTTGACTATGTCCGGCCGAGATGCCTTTTGACACGATAGTGCTTCGCGAGTTGCGGCCAGTGTGAATCATCTTTGTGCCGGTGTCGGCCTGTTGACGGTTGTTGGTAACGGCTACTGAGTAAAACTCGCCTACAGAGCCCTCGCCAGCGAGCACGCAACTGGGATACTTCCAGGTGATGGCCGAGCCGGTTTCGACCTGTGTCCATGACAATTTTGAGTAGTCGCCGCGACACAATCCGCGTTTGGTTACAAAGTTATATACACCGCCCTTGCCGTCTTTGTCGCCGGCATACCAGTTTTGAACGGTAGAGTATTTCACTTCGGCGCGGTCTTCGACAATGATTTCCACGATGGCGGCGTGCAATTGGTTTTCGTCGCGCATGGGGGCTGTGCAGCCTTCGAGATAACTCACATAAGCATCATCATCGGCCACGATGAGTGTTCGTTCAAACTGGCCTGTTCCCGATGCGTTGATGCGGAAATAGGTTGACAATTCCATGGGGCAACGAACGCCCTTGGGAATGTAGACAAACGAGCCGTCAGAGAATACGGCCGAGTTGAGGGCTGCAAAGAAATTGTCGCGATATGACACCACTTTGCCGAGATATTTCTTGACCAAGTCGGGGTAGTCGCGCACTGCTTCAGAGAACGAGCAGAAAACGATGCCCATTTCGGCCAATTTTTCTTTGTGGGTGGTTTTTACCGACACTGAGTCCATAACGGCATCAACGGCCATGCCCGAGAGGAGTTTTTGCTCTTCAAGGGGTATGCCCAATTTGTTGAAAGTGTCGAGCAACTGCGGGTCAACCTCGTCAAGGTTTTTGGGGCCTTCTTTTTTGCGAGGAGCGGCATAATAACTTATCGCGTCATAGTCAATCTCGGGAATGTCGAGGTGTGCCCAACGGGGCATCTCGAGAGTCTTCCAATAATGATAGGCTTTGAGACGGAAATCGAGTAGCCACTCGGGCTCGCCTTTTTTCTGCGAGATGAGGCGAACGACATCTTCGTTCAAACCCTTGGGAATGATGTCGGTGTCGATGTCGGTGACGAATCCATACTTGTATTCGCCAGAAGTGACATCGCCAATGATATCATTGTTCAAGTCTTCTTTATTTTTCTTATCTGAAATTTCAGTCATAATCAATAATTGTCTTTTACAAGGCGGCAATAGAACCGAATAGGGCGGGAGCCAGATTGAGCGCAGTCTTGGCGATCATGCCTCCCATGAGTTGCGAGGTGCTGACAATAGAGTGGTCGGGCAATAGTGCTTCCCACAAGTTGAGCACCACACTCAGTATTACAAACCATTTCACTATGCCGAAAACGCCGCCAAGCAGACGGTTGATCCATCCGAGCGAAAGGTTTGAGATGACTGTGTGCAACAGCTTGGCGATGAGCATCGCGATCAGATATGCAGCCAAGAACAGGAACACATTGCCAATCACGCTGTTGACATAGGCTGCAGCCTCGCCGCTGGCCGATATGTCGGGCATGATGCTTGCCACAAATCGGGTTGCTTCATCGCCCCAAATGCGACATGCGATAACGCCGAGCAGAATACCTGCCACCGAGCCAATTTGCTCCATAAGGCCTTTGTATAATCCCAATATCAAGCCAAGTGCAAACACCACGATTATTGCGATATCTATTATAGCCATAGTTTTACTGAATTTACTATTATTTTAATCTGCAAATTTAGCAATTTTTTCTCGCCTTGGCAAATCTCTTTTCCACTTGTTTGCGCGCCAGAAGAAATAAGATATAGATATAACCGATTTGAACGATTTATTGCTTGGTGCGCTACAATAATAACACTAAAAGTGCGTTAATAACGATAGCAATAATATGCTCGCATGGCGGGCGTAACGATTCAGACTATTATGACATCAAAATATACAATCAATATATCACGAATTGTGGCGGCTGTGGCATTGGCTTTGGTGGCAATGCTTGTGCCCGACAATGTGAAGGCTTTTCAAGCCGGTTTTTATGCCGAAACATCGGTGCTGAGTCAAGACAAGTGGGTGAAAATCAGTGTTGAACAAAGTGGCATGCACTTCATCAGTGCCAACACGTTGCGCGAATGGGGATTTGCCGACCCGTCAAAGGTGAGAGTGTATGGTTATGGTGGGGCACGAATACCCGACCATCTCACCAAGGCCAGTTTCATTGACGATGTGCCACAGGTGCAGAGCAAATGGACTGCCAGCGGCTTGCATTTCTATGCCACAGGTCCTATCACTTGGGGTACTATTCTCACAAACAAATTTGTGCATGAACAAAATCCATATTCATCATATGGCTACTATTTTTTGAGCGACCGTGAGGCTGAAGAACGCGAAATTGCGACATCGGGAACGGCTCAAGCCAGTGATGATTGTGCCGACACTTTTCAAGAACGACTCTTTCATGAACTTGAATTGGTGAGCCCAGGCGAAACAGGTCATTTGCTTGTGGGCGAAGATTTTAAGTATACGCCCAACCAGTCATTTACATTTGATTTGCCTGGCAAGGTGGGAAATCAGATGTGGATGCAGTGCTCGTTTTTTACCCGCACATTATCTTCGGCAAGTTATCTTAACTTTACCGCCAACGGACAGACTTTGCCGTTATCGGGCAACAATTATGTGCCAACAACAAGCAATGCGTCATATTATCACGGGACATCGGCATTGTTTCGCTCGACATTTGACCTTGAAGGCACGAAATTGCAGTTAGGCATCAATTTCAGTTGTCCGGCAACCGTACATGCCGCCAACCTCAATTACATTGTACTCAACTACACACGCAAGAGTGCTATGACCAACGGTTATCTGCACATGACAGTGTTGGGCCGAAGCATGAGAGTGTATGGCACAACATCTTCAACCAATGTGTGGGACGTGACCGATGCTATGAACATCACCCAGATGAATACGCTCGACGAGGGTGGAAGTCTGGTGTGGACCAATGATGTTGACGGTCAGCGCACATATGCCGTGTGGCAAGAAGGCGGTCAATTTCATTCGCCAAAACTTGTGGGTAAAGTAAACAATCAGAATATCCACGGCGAAAAGACACCTGATATGGTGATTTTCACAATTGGTCGCTGGGCCGACCAAGCCCAACGCATCGCGCAGTTGCACGAAAATTCCGAAGACTCGCTTCGTGTGCTTGTGGTTGACCAAGAAGCCGTATTTAACGAGTTTTCATCGGGAACCCCCGATGCAAGCGCATTTCGCCATTTGCTGAAAATGTTTTATGACCGTGGAAACACCGACGGCCACAGACTTAAATATGCGCTCATGTTTGGACGTGCCACATTTGACTGCCGACAGTTGACCGCGACCATGCGGCAGCTTGGTTATCCCACCATGCCCTCATGGATGACACTTGATGGCAACAATGATAACTCATCGTTCCAAACCGACGATTTCTTTGCGTTTCTTAAAGATAACTCTGGCAGCAATGTGGCATCGGGCAGTGACCAGATGAGCATTGCCATCGGACGAATGCCGGTGCGCTCGGTCGAGGAGGCGAAAAATGCTGTTGACAAGCTCTATAAGTATGTAAATAACTCGGCCAATGACGAGTGGAAAAATCAGATATTGCTTGTTGCCGACGATAGCGACAACGGTGTTCACATGACGCAAACAAGTAGCATGTATGACAATTTCATGGCGTCGGCAGGCGGTGAAGATTATTTCTATAACAAGATTTATATCGATGCATTTCAGTTGATTAACCGCCGCTATCCCGATGCCCACAATCTCATGATGCAACATCTTGAAGCGGGTACTTTGTGGTGGAACTATATCGGTCACGGTAACCCCACTTCTTGGTCACATGAAATGTTGCTGTCGTGGGAGGACATGAATAATTTGTACTACAAAAAATTCCCTGTGGTGTATGCCGCAACATGTGAATTTATGCGATGGGACGCATCGGCAATTTCTGGAGCCGAAGTGATGTTCCACAACCCCTATGGCGGTGCAATTGCAGTGATTAGTGCCAACCGTCCGGTGTATATTGCCAACAATGGCTTGCTCTCAAATAATATTGCAAATGTGGCTCTTACGCGCGACGAAACCGGTAAGCATTTACCATTGGGCGTGATATTGCAAAAAGCCAAAAATGCGATGGCGCAATCTGATGATAACAAGATGCGATATGCTCTTATGGGCGACCCTGCCATGCGTCTTGCCACTCCCTCGCCTCGTGTGGTGCTTGATGCCATCGACGGCCAAGAGGTGAATATCGATGCTCAGCCCACTATCATGGCCCGACAAGAGGTTACTCTCAGCGGCTCTATTCTTGACCATGAGGGTAATTTGATGTCAGACTTTAATGGTGTTGTGTCGGCGACAATGTATGATGCCGAGCAGAGTGTTACCACTAATGGTAATGGCGACCAAGGCAAGGTTGTGACTTTTGAGCAACAAGGCGGCAAATTGTATGCTGGTCGTGACTCGGTAGTCAACGGTCAGTTCTCAATGCATGTGGCAATGCCCGCCGAAATCGCCTATAATTTCCGCCCGGCGGCGCTCAATATGTATGCCGTTGCACATGATGGAGCCGAGGCAGTAGGTTGCAACCGTCAGTTCTATGTCTATGGATATGACGACAATGCTGCCGGTGATGAAGAGCCCCCTGTTATTGAGTCGTTATATCTTAACCACGAGTCGTTTAAAAGCGGCGATGCTGTTAATGAATCGCCCATGCTCATTGCTCGCATATCAGACAATAAGGGTATCAACTTGTCGACAGCCGGCATCGGCCACCAAATGCTTGTAACGCTTGACGGTTCCGACTCCTATACCGATGTGTCGCAATATTATACCCCTGATGCCAACGGTGAGCCTGCGGGTGTGATAGCCTATCCCATAAACAACTTGGTTGACGGTGACCACACATTGCGATTGAGAGTGTGGGACACTTCGGGCAACGCCACCGAAGCCTATATTGCTCTCACGGTGAAACAGGGCTTGACTCCCAAAATATTTGATGTTTACACCGATGCAAGTCCGGCTTATACCGAAGCCAATTTCTATGTTACCCACAACCGTCCCGACGCAATCATGACCATTACATTGGAAATCTATGATTTGATGGGTCGCACAGTGTGGTCAACAACATCAACCGGTCGCAGCGACGAGTTCTTGTCGTTCCCCATCACATGGAACCTTTGTGACATGGCCGGCCGTCGTGTCAATCGCGGTATTTATTTGTACAAGGTGTCAATCTCGACCGACGGTGTGCAGTATGAGTCGGAAAGCAAGAAAATTGCTGTAGGCTCGGCTCATTAGACCGTTGAAAATGTGTTGCGTTAACAAATCGGCAATCAGATTTGTGAGATACGCCAAAACTCACTATCTTTGCTGATTAATAACCGACACAAAGACAAGCAGTATATGTCAGAAAACCCAAACAAATTGCGCGCATTTCTTCCCGAGCCTACGCTCAGGAGGCTGCCGTGGTATTTGGCTTATGTGAGCATGCTCAGTGCCAACGGCATAGAGTATGTGTCGTCAACACAGATTTCAAAGGAGTTGAGTGTTGATGCATCGCAGATAGCCAAGGACTTGTCGTTTCTCAATCTCAAGGGAAAGACACGCATCGGCTATGAAGTGGCGCAACTTGAACGCGAATTGCAAGATTTTCTCGGCTTTAAGGAGGTTCACAATGCAGTGATTGTGGGCGTCGGTAGTCTTGGTGCAGCACTTATTCAAGACTCGGGTTTGTCACGATATGGCTTGAACATTGTGGCCGGATTTGACATCAATCCCAATATTGCCGGCACGACACTGTGTGGCGTTCCAGTTTTCAATGTTGCCGACCTTAACAGCTATTGCTCGCGTTGCAACGCCGAAATTGGCATTGTAGCCGTACCGGTTGACCAGGCCCAAGAGGTGGCCGACCAAATGATTGCTGCCGGCATAAAAGCGTTGTGGAACTTCACCCCGTTTCGCATCAAGGCGGGCAAAGGCATCGTGATTCAAAACACTTCGATATATTCTCACTTGGCGGTAATGTATAATCGTCTTGACTCACAAAAAAACGACGAAGAATGAAAATTTTGGCATTAAACCGACCCCTCGGCACTCCGCTAAATGGAGTTGCAAATGTAGACATCATACCCGACTCGGCCTTGATTAAAGACCGCAAGCCGTTTTTTATGCCCGATTTTTCAACACGTTGGACTCTTGAAGTTACATTGGCCTATCGTGTAAGTCGATTGGGTAAGAATGTGGCAGAAAAATTTGCAAACCGCTATTATGATGCCATGACATTGATGCTTCGAGCCCGTCCGCTTGACTTGATTGACAGTCTTGGCGGCAACAGCTCGGCTGTGACAACAGCATTTGACGGAGCGGCAATCATGGGACAATGGATGCCTATTCCCGAAAATCGCACAGTGGTAGACCTCACAATAAACGGTGAACTATATGAACTAGATCTTGAAGAAGCTCTCATTGACGATGTGGTGGTCGATATGAGCCGATATTTCACGCTCAAGATAGGCGATATAATTATCGCCGGCGCGACACCTCATAGCATCGAAGCCGTGATTGACAGCAGTGTTACTGCAACGCTCAACGGCAAAGAGTGCCTCAATTTCAAGGTCAAATAATAATTGCACAAATCAAACATCGATATATGACACTGACAAGCAAAATCAAAGGATATTTATCGGCATTGCTATTATGTATCGGATTAATGGCACATGCCTATTCGCCTACATATTATTCTTCGACCTCACGACTTTCGACAGGCCGTTGGGTGAAGGTTAAGGTGACTAAAACCGGTATTCAGCAGATAACCCACCAAGAACTCGCTGAAATGGGATTTAACGACCCGTCGGCGGTGTCGGTTTATGGTTATGGCGGTGTATTGGTGAAAAATACATTTGATGTTGATTTGCCCGACGATATCATTGCCCAACCAGTAATGAGAACTGCCGATAAAATTTTGTTTTATGGCGAGGGTGACGTGAAAACTACACTCAATTCCGACTTGTTCAAGGTGAATATTCATCGCAACACCTACTCATCGGCAGGTTACTACTTCTTGAGCGATAGCCGTCCCGGAGAATCGACCGAGCCGAGCATCATATTGTCAAACAACTCGATTGTTGAAGACCGCTCAACTCACCAAAGCGTCAGATATTGGGAAGAAGAACTGACATGTCCCGCAATGGGCGGTGCGCGATTCTTTGGTCCCGACATGGTTTCGACATCAAACCATCTTACTGCATTTGTGGCCGAGAAAGCCGATACGACTAAAAACGGTCAGTTTAACTTTGCGTGGGCCATTGCCTCAAACACTCAGGTGTTGGCTCGATTGGTAACTAACGGTCTCACTGTCGTTAATCAGAGCAATCCAGCTGTTTCGGCGGCATTGTATAGCAACTCCGAATACTACTATAACTCTAAGGCAGGATATGTGACTGTGAAGATGAAGGAAGACAATGACTCGCTCTATGCACTCAATCTGATGATTCCTTCTGAATACTCATTCGACTTTGCGGCGATGGACTATGTGACATTCTCATACACACGCAAAAACGATTTTGCACAATGTGCACAATTGCCCATGGTGTTTGACAATGTATCGTCACGCACGTCGTTTACATTGAGAAATGTAAATGCCAATGTTCAGGTGTGGAATGTGACTTCGCCCATAAATGTGTTTGCCTATCGAACAGCATATGATAGCGAAGCACAAACGATGAAAAGTGCCTTTGAACGCAAATACACTCCCGACAACAACGGTCATGCCTATCTTATAGCATTTGACCCTTACCAGACTCAATATAGCGTCGAATATGCGGGTGAAGTGAAAAATCAGAATTTGCACTCGTTGTCAAGCCCCGACATGCTCATTATCACCAACAAGTCGATGATGAAATATGCTACAGAGTTGGCCGAAATTCATCGCAATCTTCAAGGAATGTCAGTGCATGTGGTGGATCAAGAAGATGTGTTTAACGAGTTCTCATCGGGAACACCGTCGGCAATGGCCTATCGCCGATTGGCAAAAATGTTCTATGACCGCAACTCGTCACGTTTCAAATACTTGTTGCTCTATGGGGCAGGTCACTACGACAACCGTGGAATTATTTTTGACCATGCCGACAAATTGTTGACCTATCAATGTGAAACCGCCAACGAAATGCATGACAAGTCACGCGTGTATTGTGCCGATTCTTACTTTGGTTTTATGCATGACGGTTATGACCCTACTCGCATTCATTTTGCAAATATTGACATCGCAGTGAGTCGCATTCCGGCCGACCGCGAGGACAAGGCTATTGTTGCCAACAACAAGTCGCGAAATCATTTGCTTAATCCTCCCACAACCGATGCCACAAACCGAGTGTTGCTGATGGCCGACCGTGGCGACCTCAATTCACACATGAAGCAGGCCGAAACCAATGCCGATTCTATCAGATCATTGGCGCCCAACATTACAGTGACCAAGGCCTATAAGAGTCTTTATCCGCTTGCCGATGACGCCAAAGATTGTAAATATGTTCGCCAAGCCATCATTCAATCGTTGTTGGAAGGCCAATACTACATGTGCTACACCGGTCATGGCGCTCCCGAAACATTCTCTGACGGTAACTTGTGGAGCAAATCATGGACCAATGAAACCGACTATAACTATTATCCCATAGGCTTCTTTGCCACTTGCGACGCGTTGAGCTTTGACCGCGCCGACGATGGTATTGCCGAGACAATGCTCTTTAAAGACAAGGGTGGTGTTATTACTGCTGTGGCAGCATCGCGCACGGTTTACAAAGACTATAACCAACTTTACAGCTTGGCGTTTAGTAATAACCTGTTCTCAAAAATGGTGCCAGGCGACCGCACAGGCGACTTGTATCGCAAGGCACGCGCGAGTGCAATGCAACACGGTATTAATGCATCGTATGCCAAAATCGGTATCAACAACCTTTGCTACAATATGATTGGCGACCCTGCATTGCCATTGCCCGTGGCCAATCGAGTTGCCAAGGTGACCAAAGTTAACCAAACCGATATTTTTGACAACGACTCAGTAGCTGTTTATCCCCGTGGCGAGAATATCATCAAAGGTACTATCCAGTTGGCAAACGGTCAGCTCGATGATACATTTAACGGTACAATCACATTCTCGCTCTATGATGCACCTGTTGACGCTCTCACATATAACCACAAAGATGACGAAATCATTACAATCACCCGCGATGAACTGCTCCTTGCTCAAACAGTGGCTACGGTTGTTAATGGTCTGTTTGA
Source organism: Muribaculaceae bacterium (assembly GCA_017390185.1). Taxonomy (GTDB): domain Bacteria; phylum Bacteroidota; class Bacteroidia; order Bacteroidales; family Muribaculaceae; genus RGIG4079. The sequence goes on along the minus strand of JAFPCM010000136.1, from coordinate 3,127 downwards.
GGCCAAACTCAATATTCCCATGCCTCAATATCTCGGTACAAACCGTTTGGGCATTTATGCGGTTGACAAAGAAAATAACAATGCCGCACAAGGCTATCTCAACACCATTAAGGTGATGAGTTATGACAGCGAACAGGCAGTAGAGGACAGCATCGCGCCTGTTATTGATGAGATGTATCTCAACGATCGCAGTTTCCGCAACGGTGATAATGTGTCGCAAAATGTAACGCTCTATGCCACTATTCTCAACGACGAGTCGGGCTTGAATGTGTCATCGGCAATTGGTGCCGGCATGCGACTCACAATCGACGACTCACACAGCTACAATATAGGCGGAGCGGCAACAACCGATGCCAATGGTGTGACAACTTTGAAATATGATATCGAAAACATTGAGGACGGTCACCACACACTGTCGTTGAGCCTTGCCGACAATGCAGGCAACTCGGTGGTTGAGACTGTTTCGTTCTATGTTACTAACAATTCGGTTTCATCGACTCTTGAAGTCGAACAATCGGTAGTGCGCACCGAAACCACAATCAACCTCGTTCACAATTTCAACAGCCAGCCCACAGGCCGATTGATTATCATTGACCAAAACGGTAATCAGGTGCTTGCGGTGAACGATTGTGTAATGCCCTACACTTGGAACTTGAAAGACAGCAACGGCCAACTTGTGCCCGACGGAGAGTATTATTGTTATGCTATTCTCAACGCCGAAAATCAATATTCAAGCACTCCCAAAGTTAAAATTACAGTAATTAAGCAATAAATAACCCGTTTTTGAGTTATTTATAAAGTATAGGAGCACTTTCTATATCATAGAAGGTGCTTCTTGCAACTTGAATAGATTGTTTTATTGAGATTGAAGGTCTCTATAATAAGTTGATTATGAATGCTTTTTTGAAAAGAATAGCCATTTTGGCAATCACTTTGACCGCATTGGTTGCCACTGCACAAGACGGCAAAAATGCGTTTAACCCTGTGCAGACCGGGGTGACATCGCTCAACATTGCTCCTGATGCGCGTAGTGCATCAATGGGTGACTTGGGTGCTGCCACCGACCCCGATGCCAACTCGCAGTATTGGAATCCATCGAAATATGCCTTTGCTTATAGCAATGCCGCTGTTTCGCTCAGTTACACACCTTGGTTGCGCAAACTTGTTAACGACATCTTCCTTGCCAACCTCACAGGTTATATCAAACTCGGTTCGTATGACAACCAGGCATTGTCGGCATCATTGCGTTATTTCTCTCTTGGAGAGGTAAATACCACTGACGGAGCTGGCTATAGCACACAGAGCCTCAACCCTTATGAAATGGCTGTTGACTTGGGCTATTCGCGCAAATTGTCTGACGCGTTCTCAATGGGTGTTGTGTTCCGTTATATTTATTCCGACCTTGGTTTCTCTGACTCTTATGCCGGCGACCAGACATCGGGAGCATCGGCCTTCGCTGCCGACATCTCGGGTTTCTATAACTCATATCCCATCTTTGGCCGTAACGAGTGTCAGTGGACATTTGGTTTCAATGTGTCAAACATCGGCTCAAAGATATCGTACAATAACGGCGAGGATATTGCATTTTTGCCCACAAACTTGCGTCTCGGTACAGCATTTACATTCCCCTTGGCCGACTATCATAACCTCACACTCACTGCCGATGTCAACAAATTGCTCGTTCCGACAAAACCACGCATGAGTGACTATACAGCCGACGAATATGGCACAGATGTTGATGCCCAAATCGCATATCTCGAAGATATTGAAGACTGGGAAAATATGTCGTCAATCTCGGGTATTTATAAGTCGTTTTATGATGCTCCAGGCGGTTTGAAAGAGGAATTGCAAGAAATCTATTGGTCAATTGGTGCCGAGTATAACTATAACCAACAATTCTTCTTGCGCGCGGGTTATTTCAACGAACACGAAAATAAAGGTAACCGCAAGTACTTCGGCTTTGGTGCTGGCTTCTCGCTCAATGTATTGCGCCTTGACGCATCATATATGCTTGCCACAGCACAAACATCGCCTCTCGACCAGACACTTCGTTTCACGCTCACATTTGACATGGACGGTCTCAAAGAATTGATAGGCCGATAAATCGATACTTGACTATGGCAAAATTTCGCACCGGAATGGGCTTTGATGTCCACCGACTCGTTGAAGATCGCGACTTGTGGATATGCGGCGTGAAGATTCCCTATCACTTGGGTTTGCTTGGCCATAGCGATGCCGATGTGGCATTGCATGCATTGTGTGACGCTTTGCTTGGAGCAGCTGCTATGCGCGATATCGGCTATCATTTTCCCGACACCGATGCCCGTTGGAAAGGCGCAGACTCGCGAGTGTTGTTGCGTCACGTGAAGCATCTTTTGAGCGAAGCGGGATACACCGTGGGCAATGTTGATGTGACAATCGTTGCTCAAGCCCCCAAAATGTTGCCTCACATTCCCGCAATGATTGAAAATGTCGCATCTGACCTTGACGTCGATATTGACTGTGTGTCGGTAAAAGCCACCACAACCGAGCGACTCGGATTTACCGGACGCGGCGAGGGTATTGCAGCCTATGCTACCGCTCTCATTGAAAAAGCCTAACTCTAAACATCTTCATAACAGCGGCACAAGCCTGTCAATCGACGAGCTTGTGCCGCTGCTCTTTTGTTTAAAACGCATTGTTGAGGTGTGCCAATTTGTGGCTGTTGAGGTGGGGCAGAGGCCCGATTTTGTCGAAAAAAAAGAAAATACACATTATATATAGGATTTTTTGCACAACTGTAGCGACTATTAGATTTCTTTTTCCTAATTTTGTCGCTCGAAATTTATTTAATGGGAAAACTATGATAAAAAATCTGGTAATCGTGGAGTCTCCTGCCAAGGCAAAGACCATTGAAAAATTCCTTGGTAAAGACTACAAAGTAATGTCAAGTTACGGACACATCCGCGACCTGAAAGAAAAAAGTTTCAGCATTGATGTTGATAAAAATTTTGCTCCGATATATGAAATTCCTGATGACAAAAGAAATCTTGTCAGTGAATTGAAAAAAGCAGCGAAGAGCGCCGAAATGGTGTGGCTCGCATCCGATGAGGACCGCGAGGGAGAGGCTATTGCATGGCACTTGTAT
>JAFPCM010000135.1 GCA_017390185.1 Muribaculaceae bacterium | reverse complement strand
ATGTTTGTAACTTTGCAGTTCTAAAAAACAATAACCAAAGAATGACTCCATTTTTCAATTTCGACATATCATTAACTACAATCATATTGCTCTCGGTTTCAGCCTTATGCATTTTATTCTTGCTCACATTCTATCGCAGTCGCGTTGCTCGCATAGCAAAGCATCAAAAAAAATGCAATGAAGCCGAAAACGACTCATGCAACATCTCTACCGACGACATATATCACTCCGATAGTGGTTTTGATATCACACCATCAACCCTACCATCGGCATCGGTAATCGTATATTGCAACGATGATGCCACCAACCTTGCCCAGCTACTCCCTCAAATCCTTGAGCAAGACTACCCCGCTCCATTTGAGGTCATCGTGGTCAATGATGGTTCGGTCGAATCTACAAGCGATGTTGTCAATCAATTAGAGATGACATACCACAACCTCTATCTCACCTACACACCCGATCGCTCACGCAGTCTCTCACGCAAAAAACTCGCGCTCACCATAGGCATCAAAGCAGCTCGCTATGAAGTAGTTGTCACCGTTAATGCCAACTCACGCATTCATTCATCTCAATGGCTATCACTCATCACTCGCAACTTCGATGAAAGCACCGATGTAGTAATAGGTTATGCCACCCCCGATGCTAGCACCGACACCTATCCTGGGCGTCGTCGTCGCGCATTTGACCGTGTTGCCGAAGCTACTACTTACCTCTCGGCAGCATTAGGCAAAGCCCCCTATCGTGGATTTAGCTACAACCTCGCATATCGCCGCGAATGCTTCTTCAACAACAAAGGATTCTCTCGCTCGCTTAACCTCCATTTTGGTGACGATGATGTGTTTGTTAACGAAATAACAACCTCTTTCAACACCCAAGTAGAATTATCCAACGACTCAATCGTTGAATGCCAGTTCTACGACCCCGTTGAAACCCACAAAATACTCAAACGCCGATATAGCTACACTTCTCGCTACCTACGCAAAAGATACCGAACTTTCTTCGGCATATCATCTCTAACCTTTTGGATATGGCTACTGACATCACTCACAGCCATAATCATCTCATTGCCAAATCTATTCCCGGCGGCAATAGCGCTCATTTTGAGCCTCATTTTGTGGATACCCATCACATCCACTTGGCGTGGAGCCATGAACGCATTACAATCACGCAAACTGCGTTTCTCCATCCCTTGGCTCATCATGACTCGCCCATTCTACAACGCTATATACAAACTAAATAGCCGTCGCAACTATCGCCGCAACCACACTTGGCTCAAGAAATAAGGCATAACATCTCAAAGCAAAGAACAAACTCGCTAATAATCAGACAATTCTATTATAATATCTAACTCTCACATTACCACAACATCCAAACACATACACAAAAAAAAGAGGCTCAACGAAATCGTTGAGCCTCTTTTGCCAGTCGGGGTGAGAAGATTCGAACTTCCGACCACACGCCCCCCAGACGCGTACTCTAACCTGGCTGAGCTACACCCCGGTTTGCCATAAAAGCGGTGCAAAGGTAGATACTATTTTTTAATCGTGCAATAGAGCATCATATTATTTTACATTTTTTCACTATTCACCCTCATTTTTTATCTCAAAAAAGTCATTTATTGCACTAAAAAAATTTGGTCAAACACCAAAAAATTAGTAACTTTGTTAGCTGAAATGGAAGACTCTTTAGAGTCTCCATTCCACACACTTTAAAGAAGAAAAACAAACAAATATAGACTCCTATTTATGGCAGAATTAGAAGAGGAATATGGTGCGAGTAGCATTCAGGTCTTGGAAGGCTTGGAAGCTGTACGCAAACGTCCTGCAATGTACATTGGCGACATCAGCGTCAAAGGGCTTCATCACTTGGTATATGAAGTAGTCGATAACTCTATCGACGAAGCTCTTGCCGGATTTGCCAGCAATATTGATGTAACCATCAACGAAGACAACTCTATCACAGTAGTTGATAATGGTCGTGGTATCCCCGTGGGTATGCACGAAAAAGAAAACAAAAGCGCTCTTGAAGTTGTGCTCACCGTGCTTCACGCAGGGGGTAAATTTGACAAAGGCTCTTACAAAGTATCAGGTGGTCTTCACGGTGTGGGTGTATCGTGTGTTAATGCACTTTCATCCTACCTACGCGCCGAAGTGCGTCGCGAAGGCAAGATCCATGTCCAAGAGTATGCTTATGGCAAACCAACAACCGAGTTACGAGTTGTAGGCGAAACCGACCAAACCGGAACTTGCGTAACATTCAAGCCCGATGGTTCAATCTTCACCGAAACCGTCTATGACTACAGCACTCTCGCCAATCGTCTTCGCGACTTGGCGTTCCTTAATGCCGGCATCACATTGACATTGACCGACAAACGCGTAGTCAACGAAAACGGCGAAGCTAAAAACGAAACATTCTACTCGCAAGATGGTCTTCGCGAGTTTGTAGAATACATAGATGGTAACAAAGAATCGCTCATTGGCGATGTTATCCACCTCAACACCGAGCGTCAAGGCATACCTGTTGAAGTAGCATTGACCTACAACAATACATTCAATGAAAATGTGTACTCTTATGTAAACAATATCAACACCATCGAAGGTGGTACACACTTGACAGGTTTCCGTCGTGGATTAACTGCAACATTGAAGAAATATGCCGAAGACAACAAAATGCTCGAAAAAATCAAAATCGAGATTGCCAGCGACGACTTCCGTCAAGGTGTAACAGCTGTTGTTTCGGTAAAAGTTATGGAACCTCAATTTGAGGGACAAACCAAAACAAAACTTGGCAACAACGAGGTTATCGGTGCCGTACAACAAGCCGTAAGCGAAGCCCTTCGCAATTACCTCGAAGAACACCCCAAACAAGCCAAAGCCATCGTTGAAAAGGTTATCGTAGCAGCTCAAGCTCGCCACGCAGCCTACAACGCTCGCGCAAAAATCCTTCGCAAATCGCCTCTCAGTGGCGGTGGACTCCCTGGCAAACTTGCCGATTGCTCATCACGCACAGCCGAAGACTGCGAACTATTCATTGTCGAAGGGGACTCGGCGGGTGGTACAGCAAAACAAGGCCGCGACCGCACATTCCAAGCAATCCTTCCATTGCGAGGTAAAATCCTCAATGTGGAAAAAGCAATGGAGCATAAAATATTTGACAACGAAGAAATTGCCAACCTCTTCCGTGCTATGCGTGTAACCATTGGCACCGAAGAAGATAAAACTCAAGTCAACCTATCACGCCTTGCCTACCATAAGATTATCATCATGACCGATGCCGATGTCGATGGTAGCCACATTGCAACATTGTTGATGACATTCTTCTTCCGTCGCATGCGTCCAATTATCGAAAACGGATATCTATACCTCGCTACTCCTCCATTGTATAAATGCTCTCGTGGCAAAGTTGAGGAATATTGCTGGAACGACATCCAAGTGCAACAATTCATTGCTCGCCATGGCGACAAGACCAAGGTTCAACGCTACAAAGGTCTTGGTGAAATGAGTGCCGAAGAACTTCGCGACACCACTATGGATCCCGAACAACGCATGTTGAAACAAGTCAATATTAGCGATGCAGCCGAAGCCGATCGCATATTCTCAATGCTTATGGGCGAAGATGTAGCTCCCCGACGCGACTTCATTGAAGCAAACGCCAATTACGCCAACATCGACGCATAATTCAAATATAAAACGCGCCGCAACTCTTCGGCGCGTTTTTTTGTTAATCAACCAAACCAACTAAACAACTATGGCATGTTCATCAAAGAAAAACAGCGCAGCTCGACTGTTGATACTAGTAAAGGATTTTGTCAACCAACAAAAAAACAACACCTTTAACTACAAGCAAGTGTCGCACGCCATTGGCGCATCAACCCCCAAGCAACAGCGAGCAGTAGCACTTGCCCTTGCCGAACTGGCTTTTGACGGCGAATTAATCGAAACTTCGCCCGGCAAATACAAAGCTCCCATGCGCACCAATTTTGCCACTGGCACATTTGTGCGTCGTAGCAACGGTAAAAACAGCGTAATCACCGATGACGACGGCGAATCAATTTTCGTTGCCGAACGCAATTCAATGCACGCCCTCAACGGCGACAAGGTAAAAGTTAATATCGCAGCCCATCGCCGTGGAGCCGAGCCCGAAGCCGAGGTCATCGAAATCATCGAAAAGAAAGACCAGGTATTTATAGGACAACTCAAAGTCGAAAAGCATTATGGCTATCTACTCACCGACTCAAAATTCCTTGCCGTTGACATCTTCATCCCTAAAGCCAAACTCAAAAATGGCAAAACAGGCGATAAAGCAATCGTTCGCATCACTCACTGGCCCGAAGACGACAAGAACCCCAAAGGCGAAGTAGTTGACATCCTCGGACGACATGGCGAAAACAATGCCGAGATACATGCTATCCTTGCCGAATATGGATTACCATATAAATATCCCGAAGCCGTTGAACGCGCAGCAAACAAGATTGATGCAGGCATCACGCCCGAAGTTATCGCATCACGTCTCGACATGAGAGATGCTATCACTTTCACAATCGACCCTCGCGATGCCAAGGACTTTGACGATGCACTCTCAATCACTCGCCTACCCAATGGCAACTACGAAATAGGTGTCCACATTGCCGATGTAACTCATTATGTAAAACCCGGGTCAATCATTGACCGTGAGGCCGAAAATCGCGCAACATCGGTATATCTCGTCGACCGCGTGGTACCCATGCTACCCGAACATCTATGCAACGGCATTTGCTCTTTACGCCCCAACGAAGAAAAACTCGCATTCTCATGCATTTTTGAGATGGACGACAATGCAAAAGTAATAAAACACAAGATTGCGCGCACAGTAATAGAAAGCAATCGCCGTTTCACCTACGAAGAAGCGCAAGAAATAATCGAAACAGGATATGGCGAATACTCGCAAGAAATACTCACTCTCGATCGTTTTGCCAAGGTCCTCCGCAAAGAACGCTACGAAAACGGTTCGGTTGAATTCAATCGTTGCGAAGTGCGTTTTGATATCGACGAAACAGGACACCCCATAGGTGTATTCTTCAAAGAATCAAAAGACGCCAATATACTCATCGAAGAGTTTATGCTCCT
>JAFPCM010000134.1 GCA_017390185.1 Muribaculaceae bacterium | reverse complement strand
GTTGTTGAGCGTTGATGATGTCTTGTTGGGCTGCGCCAAATGCTGTTTCGATTTCTTTGATAGCAGCATCGATAGCGTCAAGGTCTTGTGCTTTGTGAGCATCTTTGAGCTTGGCAACACCGGCTTCGATAGTCGCTTTCTTGTCGGCGGGAATCTTGTCGCCGAGTTCGCTGAGTTGCTTTTCGGTTTGGAAGATGATAGCGTCTGCTTGGTTGATTTTGTCAACGCGTTCTTTTTCCTTGGCGTCGGCAGCAGCGTTAGCAGCGGCTTCGTCTTTCATTCGTTGGATTTCGGCATCGCTCAAGCCGCTTGACGCTTCAATGCGAATGCTTTGTTCCTTGCCGGTTGCTTTGTCTTTTGCCGATACGTTGAGGATACCGTTGGCGTCGATTTCAAAAGTAACTTCGATTTGGGGGATACCGCGGGGAGCGGGTGCGATGCCGTCGAGGTGGAATCGGCCGAGAGTTTTGTCGTCTTTTGCCATGGGGCGTTCGCCTTGGAGCACATGGATTTCAACTGAGGGCTGATTGTCGGCCGCTGTTGAGAATGTTTGGCTCTTGCGAGTGGGGATTGTTGTGTTGGCATCGATGAGTTTAGTCATTACGCCACCGAGAGTTTCAATACCTACTGACAAGGGAACAACGTCGAGGAGGAGCACGTCTTTCACTTCACCTGAAAGCACACCGCCTTGGATAGCAGCACCAACGGCTACCACTTCGTCGGGGTTAACGCCTTTTGAAGGAGCTTTGCCGAAGAATTTTTCAACGATTTGTTGAATAGCGGGGATGCGAGTAGAACCACCTACGAGGATAACTTCGTCGATTTCGCTTGCAGAGAGGCCTGCATCGCGCAACGCTTGTTCGCAAGGACGGATAGTAGCTTGGATGAGGCGGTCGGCGAGTTGTTCAAATTTAGCGCGTGTGAGAGTTTTCACCAAGTGTTTGGGAATACCGTTCACGGGCATGATGTAGGGGAGGTTGATTTCGGTAGAAGTTGTGCTTGAAAGTTCGATTTTAGCTTTTTCAGCAGCTTCTTTGAGGCGTTGGAGAGCCATGGGGTCTTGACGGAGGTCAACACCTTCTTCGTTGAGGAATTCTTGTGCCAACCAGTCGATGATAACATGGTCAAAGTCGTCACCACCGAGGTGAGTGTCACCATTGGTTGATTTTACTTCAAACACGCCGTCGCCAAGTTCGAGGATTGAGATATCAAATGTACCGCCACCGAGGTCAAATACAGCGATTTTTTGGTCTTTGTCGCTCTTATCGAGACCGTATGCAAGTGCAGCGGCTGTGGGTTCGTTCACAATGCGTTTAACTGTGAGGCCTGCGATTTCACCGGCTTCTTTTGTTGCTTGACGTTGTGAGTCGTTAAAGTAGGCAGGAACGGTGATAACGGCTTCTGTAACTGTTTGTCCGAGGTAGTCTTCGGCAGTTTTTTTCATTTTTTGAAGAATCATAGCCGAGATTTCCTGAGGAGTGTACTCGCGGCCGTCGATGTCAACGCGAGGTGTGTTGTTGTCGCCGCGAACCACTTTATAGGGGATGCGGTCGATTTCGCGCGATACTTGGTCGTAAGTTTCGCCCATGAGTCGCTTGATAGAATAGATTGTGCGTTTGGGGTTTGTGATAGCCTGACGTTTAGCGGGGTCTCCGACTTTGCGTTCGCCGCCGTCAACAAATGCTACGATTGAAGGAGTTGTGTTGCGACCTTCGCTGTTGGGGATTACAACAGGGTCGTTGCCTTCGAGAACTGATACACATGAGTTGGTAGTACCCAAGTCAATACCAATGATTTTTCCCATAATTGATAAAGTTTTTATAGTTTTATTGTTGTTATTAATTCTTGTTTGCTTGACATCTGACTCATTTAATGTCCGACGTCGCTCTATAATAAAACAAATCTTGTGCCAAAAAGATTTTGGTGTATGTAAGTTGTTGAAACACATTGATATAAAAATATTGTTGGCGACTGACAGACAAGTGCCACATCGACTGACACGATGGCAGAGTGGGGTGGTAGAATGTGGTCGCATAGCAAATTGTCAGTGGCTTATGCGTGTTATAGATAAGTGATGTCGGGCAATGACAGGAGGGGAATGAGTATTTTTGTAGGGCAATTTTGTTTCTTTTTCGTATAGAATAACATTTGTTATTCAAATATAATGACTATATTTGCAACGTTAAAGAAGCGTGAAAGGGTATATTGTGCCTTTTTGCGCCTTTGATGTACGAAATTTAATTTTAACCATTAATAAATTTAGTTTATCATGAACATTTCTCACATTGAACACGTGGGTATTGCAGTTCCCAGTTTGGACGAAGCAATACCTTTCTACGAAAACATTCTCGGCCTTAAGTGCTTCGCAATTGAAGAAGTTGCCGACCAAAAGGTGCGTACAGCATTTTTCCAAGTAGGTCAAACAAAAATCGAACTTCTTGAAGGCACAAGCGAAGATAGCGCAATTTCAAAATTCATCGAAAAAAATGGCGGTCGTGGCGGTATCCAACACATTGCATTTGCAATGGCTGACGGCGTAGCACCCGCACTCGCCGAAGCAGCAGAAAAAGGCTGTGCTCTTATCGATAAAGCTCCCCGTAAAGGTGCAGAAGGCTTGAACATCGCTTTCCTCCACCCCAAATCAACTTGCGGCGCTCTCATCGAACTTTGTGAAGATCCCAATAAATAATCAATCAATACAAGAATAATGAGTAATCAACTTGCAAAAGTACAAGAGC
>JAFPCM010000133.1 GCA_017390185.1 Muribaculaceae bacterium | reverse complement strand
GAACTCGCAGGCGTTCTCGGCTACACTGAAGATGCTGTTGTTTCTGCTGACTTCCTCGGTGATGTTCGCACTTCTATCTTCGATGCTAAAGCTGGTATCGCTTTGACTGACACTTTCGTGAAAGTTGTTTCTTGGTATGACAATGAAATCGGTTACTCTAACAAAGTTCTCGAACTCATCGCTCACATGAAGAAAGTTAACGGCTAATCTAAAACATAGATATAACCAACAAAAAACAGCTCGAGTCACCGACTCGGGCTGTTTTTCTTTTCCAGATATCGTTTCCGATAGACTATCACAAATAACCTATCAGGCTTTGGCTTCGTTGACCTTTAAGGCGACGAACAGCCTTTTCCTTAATTTGACGAACGCGCTCGCGTGTCAAATTATACTCTTCGGCAATCTCCTCGAGAGTCATCTCGCTACAGCCGATGCCAAACGATTTTTGAAGCACTTCACGCTCACGCTCTTCGAGCTGACTCAACACACGCTGAACCTCGATAGCCAACGACTCATTGCGCGAAAGCAACTCATCGGGACGGGGAGCATCGCTCGACGATACAACGTCAAGCAAACAGCCGTCATCTTCTTCGCCACCAAAGGGTGCATCAAGCGACAAACTCAACGAATTGTAACTCAACGCATCAGCAATCTTTTCGACGCTCATGCCAAGTATTTCGGCCAACTCTTCATTAGAAGGTTGACGCATAAATTCTTGCTCAAAATCAAGCATTGCTTTACGCACCTTGCTAATTTCTCCAAGGCGATTTTGCGGCAAGCGAACAACTCGCGACTGCTCGGGAATAGCCTGCTGAATTGCCTGACGAATCCACCACACTGCATAAGAGATGAACTTAAAGCCGCGAGTTTCATCAAATTTTTCTGCAGCTTTGACAAGACCGAGATTGCCCTCACTGATAAGATCGGTTAACTCTACCCCCTGATTGTGATATTGCTTGGCAACCGACACCACAAAACGCAGATTTGCACGCACAAGACGGTCCAACGCGCTTTTATCGCCTTGTTTGATGCGACGCGCGAGTTCTACTTCCTCATCTACAGTGAGCAAGGGTTCACGACCGATGGCATGGAGATACTTGTCAAGAGTTTGTGTACGGACAGTAATAGACTTCGAGATTTTCAACTGCTTCATAGTAATTAAAGATTAAATTCAACAAAATGTGATAAAGATAGTCGGCAAATATATTGCCGTTTTTTGGCAAATCCAAATGACCACATCACCATTTAACACCATTTAACAAAACTCCGATTTTTTCACTCCCCTCTCTCCTATTTTGTCAGCAACCCTGACATCACCGACCGACAGTCCATGTCAGTCATGTGCCAAACGGCCATTCCCTCACTGCTATCAACACTGTTATCCACAAGTTATCAACAATTTGACAATTGATGCTCAACCACTTACACACTTTATTAACATTAGTGTTGATAAAGTGACCATTAGTTCGTAACTTTGCAACATGGAAAAGAAAACGATTTGGGACTTGCAACGCGACAGCGTTGAAGAATATAAAGAAAAGGGCAAACTGCCCATCGTCGTAGTGCTTGACAACATTCGCAGCCTTAACAATGTCGGCTCGGTCTTCCGCACCGCCGACGCATTTTTGGTTGAGCGACTCATGCTTTGCGGCATCACCGCCACTCCCCCCAGTCCCGAAATTCACAAAACCGCTCTCGGCGCCGAAGATTCTGTTGCGTGGAAATATCACCAATCAACCGTTGACTGCCTGCAACATCTCAAATCACAAGGCTACACCATCTGCTGCTTAGAGCAGGTAAAAGGCAGCGTGGAAATGCAGAAATATACCCCCGAACAAGGCAAAGGCTATGCCATCGTTCTCGGCAACGAAGTGAATGGTGTAGAACAAGCCGTGGTAGATATGAGCGATGTGTGTCTTGAAATTCCGCAGTTTGGTACCAAACATTCGCTCAATGTGTCGGTATCGGGCGGACTTGCCATGTGGCACTTTTTCAAAGCGCTGAAGCTGTAATATCGAGCGCTCGCTGTCGGTCAAACTCAAGTTGGGCCACCAACTCATCAAGCGAGCCAAAACGCTGCTCACCGCGCAGATAATCTACAAATTCAATCTCAATCTCACAACCGTAAATATCACTATCAAAGCCTATTATATTGGCCTCAATAGTGACAGCATTGTTGTTGGCATCTACCGTGGGGCAACGGCCTATGTTGACCATGGCCGGGTATCGCTCGCCATCGCCAACAACAGCCACACAGGCATACACTCCTATGGGCGGAACAAGTTTGCTTTTATCGCCAACAGCCACATTTGCCGTCGGGAAACCGATTGTGCGGCCCAACTGCTTGCCCTTAACAACCGTTCCGCTAATGCTATAATAACGGCCAAGCGACTCTGCCGCTCCTTGCACATCGTGCTCGGCGAGTTGTTGGCGCACTACCGACGAACTCACACCGGGATATTCCTTGGCTTGCAACACCTCAACACCCACCTCGGCACCTATGCGCTGATAGTCGGATATTTCACTCAATCGGTCACTGCCAAATCGGTTGTTAAAGCCCAATATCATTACATCCACCCCGTCTTGCTCGTGAAGCATTGCCATAAACTCGCGCGCCGTGAGCCGTTGCATGTCGGCATCAAAGTCAAGCACACGACAATAATCAACACCTATCGAGGCCAACAATGCCACTCGTTCGCTCGGCAACGATAGCATCGGGGGCACGCATTCAGGACGAATAGTCAACAACGGATGTGTCGCAAAAGTCACTACCTCGGTTTCCAAACCGCGACACACTGCCTCGCTCCTCATCTGCTCAACGAGGTATCGGTGTCCGCAATGAACACCGTCAAACATTCCGACTGTGGCTATGCGACGACCCATTTTTTATTAATAGATTGAGAGCAAGTCGGCAAATTCAGATCCTGGTGTTACAAGCAATGTATTAAAGCCCAACATTGCTGCCGCATTTAGATTCTTCTGCGAGTCGTCAAGAAAAATGGTTTCTTCGGGCACAATCTGACACTGTTCAATAGCAGTTTCAAATATTTTGGCATCAGGCTTGATGCATTTTGCCTCAAACGACGTTACGATACCATCAAAATAATCGGCCATCTCCTTACCCTCGTGACGAAACTCCTCAGCAATGCGAGTGTCCCACATGATGGGATTGGTGTTTGAGAGCATATAGATTTTGTAACGTTTGCGCAACTCGCGCAACGCCACAAGACGATGTGCAGGTATTCCGACAAGGAACTCACAAAATGCCGCATCAATAGCATCGTCTGTCACCTCGCCGTTAATGTGTTTACGAATTTCGGCACGAAACTCCTCGGCCGACATTGAGCCGTCTTCAAGCGCAAGAAACGGTCCTTTTTGGCTATACTCTCCCAAAAAATCGTTTGCACCGGCCATGCCGATACCCTCAAGAGCCTTGACAGCATTTTCGCGGCAAATATCCATAATAACGCCGCCCAAATCAAAAAGCAAATTCTTAATCATAATGCAAAGTTACCGCTTTAATGCCGAATGGACAATTTTATACAGCAAATGTTATCCACAAAAACACCAGCTCATCAATCTTCATGCATTTTTTTATTCGCATTTTAACCTCAAATGTTGATGCTTTGACAAATAAATCATATCTTTGTAACGGTGAAATTTTGCCAAACAACAGATTAACAACCAACATTTTTATCAATGCAATACGGAATCATTGACTTTATCTCTCTGCTTGGTGCAGTATGCTTGTTCCTTTACGGAATGAAAATTATGAGTGACGGCCTCCAAAAAGCCGCTGGCGACCGACTTCGCAACATTTTGGGCGCTATGACTCGAAATCGCTTTATGGGTTGCTTTACCGGTTTTGCCATCACAGCACTCATTCAAAGTTCATCAGCCTCAACCGTTATGGTTGTAAGTTTTGTGAACGCCGGATTGATGACACTCGCACAGTCAATAGCCGTAATCATGGGTGCCAATGTGGGTACAACTGCCACTGCATGGATTCTCACCCTGTTTGGTTTCAAAGTTAACATCAGCGCATTTGCAGTGCCCTTGATGGCATTTGCAGTGCCCTTGCTTTTCTCAAGCAAAAGTCGCCGCAAATCAATCGGTGAAGGCATCTTGGGTTTCTCTTTGCTCTTCATGGGCTTGGATATGATCAACCAATATGTCCCCGACTTGCGCGCTAACCCCGAAATTTTTGAATTCCTCCGCAACTACACCGACATGGGCGTCGGCTCTGTGCTCATTTTCTTACTCGTCGGCTTGCTTGTGACTCTTGTCATTCAATCGTCATCAGCAACATTTGCCATCGTGCTCATCATGTGCAGCAAAGGTTGGATACAGTTTGACATCGCTGCGGCATTGGTTCTCGGTAGCAACATCGGAACAACCGTAACCCCGTTGATAGCATCATTGAGCGGTAATGTAGCCGCCAAACGCGCGGCATTAGGCCATTTAATGTTCAACGTATTGGGTACTGTCTGGTGCCTGGCTCTTTTCTATCCCTTTGTACACCTCAACGAGTGGATTACAGAAACTCTGGGACAAGGTGACCCCAACGCTCTATATGGATATGTTGACGGAGGCGGAACAGACCCCGAACAAATAGCATCTATGCAGTTGAGCGTGTCATTTGGCCTGTCAATGTTCCACACCGTATTTAACCTTGTCAACTTGTGCGTCATGATTTGGATGACTAATTTATATGTGAAAATTGTGGAACGCATCATGCCCTCTAAGCACAAAGAAGACGAAGAATTCCAACTCAAATTTATCTCTACTCATGGCTTGATGACTGCGTCAGAACTCAACATTTCACAAGCCGAAAAAGAAGCCGCCGTTTATGCCGAACGCGTTCAACGCATGTTGAGCATGGCCAAAGAACTTGTTCACACTCCCGAAAAGAAAGAAGATTTTACCAAGATATTCTCTCGCCTTGAGAAATATGAAGACATCGCCGACCGCATGGAAGTTGAAATCGCCGAATACCTCAACCGCTGTGCCGAAGGTCGCTTGTCTAACGAAGGCAAACACCGCATCTCATGCCTCTTGCGCATGGTTTCTGAAATTGAAAGCATCGCCGACGGCTGCTTCAGCGTAGCCAAAGCTATGGTTCGCAAACAACAAGGCAATGTCGAATTCCCCGAAGTGGTATATAACAACATCGACGCAATGTTTGGATATGTCGAAGAAGCCATGAACAACATGATGGTTCTTTTGAAAGACGTTGAAAACGCTCGCAAAAACGACATTATCGCATCTTACAACAAAGAGCGAGAAATCAACAACCTCCGCGCTCAACTCCGCACAGACAACATCGAGAATATCAACAACAAAATATATGAATACCAAGCAGGTATCGTATATATGGACATCATTGGCGACCTTGAAAAAACCGGTGACTATATCATCAATGTTGTTGATGCCGTAAAAGACCAAGTGCGCAAAAACAACGACTAAAAAAACACTGTGTCACACAAACACAGGCAAGCATAAAACACAATCTCCTCGCAATAACAACGAGGAGATTGTGTGTAAATAATATAAACCCACCAAACTGATGCTACCCACATGCTACATAAGCGGCCGATATGAAGCCGGATGTGACGAAGCCGGACGCGGTTGTTTGGCCGGACCCGTCTATGCCGCTGCCGTTATACTTCCCGACGACTTCTACCACCCTCTGCTCAACGACTCAAAACAGCTTACCGAAGCACGCCGCGACAAACTGCGCCCTATCATTGAAGAACAAGCCATCGCATGGGCTGTGGGCATCGTAACAGCACAAGAAATTGATCAGATAAACATTCTCAACGCGTCAATTCTTGCTATGCATCGCGCCCTTGACGGACTTGCAACAGTTCCTGGAGCCATTATCGTTGACGGCAACCGATTCAAGCCATACGGAGATATACCCTGGGAGACATTTGTCAAAGGCGATGGCCGATTTGGGAACATTGCAGCAGCGTCTATCCTTGCAAAAACCCACCGCGACGAGTGTATGAAACAGTTGCACGAGCAATATCCCATGTATGGGTGGGATGTCAACAAAGGCTACCCAACCAAAGCCCACCGCGCAGCCATTGCCGAGCATGGTCCCACACCCCACCACCGCCAATCATTCCGCCTCCTCGACCCCCAATTAACCCTTTTTTAACTCCCATATCTCAATTATTATTTCTACCTTTGTGATATAATAAAACCATTGCCATTATGAAACAATATCTCGACCTACTCAGTCACATTATGGAAAACGGTGTGGCTAAAGAAGACCGCACCGGCACAGGCACTCGCAGCGTGTTTGGACATCAAATGCGCTTCAACCTTGCCGACGGCTTTCCGTTGCTTACAACAAAGAAACTCCACCTCAAGTCTATCATTCACGAGTTGTTGTGGTTTCTCAATGGCGATACTAATGTGAAGTATCTGCAAGACAATGGCGTGAGAATTTGGAACGAGTGGGCCGACGATAACGGCGACTTGGGGCATATCTACGGCTATCAATGGCGCAGCTGGCCCGACTATAACGGTGGACACATCGACCAAATCAAGGAGGTAGTGGAAACCATCAAGAACAATCCCGACTCGCGACGCATAATCGTGAGCGCATGGAATGTTGCCGACCTGCCCAACATGAATCTGCCTCCATGCCACGCATTCTTCCAGTTTTATGTGGCAGATGGCAAACTCAGCTTGCAACTCTATCAACGCAGCGCCGACTGTTTCCTTGGCGTACCGTTCAACATAGCATCTTATGCTTTGCTGTTGATGATGATGGCACAGGTTACTGGCTTGGAAGCAGGCGATTTTGTGCATACTTTGGGCGACACTCACATCTACAACAACCACTTCGAGCAAGTGAAAGAACAGTTGACTCGCGAGCCTCGCCGCTTGCCTCGCATGGTTATTAACCCCGATGTAAAAGACATTTTCAGCTTCAAGTTTGAAGATTTCACACTCGAAGATTATGACCCACACCCCCACATCAAGGGCATAGTAGCAGTATAATCACATGGCACAGATTTCAATTATCGTTGCCGTTACACGCAACAACGCTATCGGCCGCAAGGGTGACTTGCTTTTCCACATCAGCGACGATTTGCGCCGCTTTAAAGCCATCACTATGGGCTGTCCCATTATCATGGGCCGCAAGACCTTTGAATCGTTCCCCAAAGGCCCTCTACCCGGCCGTCGCAACATCGTTATCACACGCCAAGCCGACTATGCCGCTGAAGGCATTGAGGTAGTCGGTTCGCTTGACCAGGCATTGGCGTTGGTTGCCGACTGCGAGAAAGCATTTGTGATTGGCGGCGGACAAATATATGAACAAGCCATTGCCGTGGCCGACATGCTGCATCTCACCGAAATAGATGCCGACATTGATGATGCCGACACTTTCTTCCCCGCCATAAACCCCGATGAATGGGTGCGAGGCGACGAGGAATGCCACCACGATGACAAGAGTGGCGTAGACTATCGCTTCGTTTGCTTATCTCGCAAATAAGCGGTAACTTTGTGCCCGCCAAATAGGCCTCTGTAGTTAAATGGATAGAACAAATCTCTCCTAAAGATTAGATCCGGGTTCGATTCCCGGCGGAGGTACACAAAAAATCCCGGATCATTGGTCCGGGATTTTTTGTTGGGGTTATTTCTACAAATCTTCGATTTTGAAATCGTCGTCGATTGATGTATCAAAGTCGGGTACCGCAGGGGCTTCTTTTGCTGCAGGTGCGGGAGCGGCTTTTGCCGATTCGCCTTGGAGAGCGAGCATGATCTTTTCTTCAAGTTCTTCGGCCAACTCGGGGTTATCAGAGATTACGCGCTTGGCTGCATCACGTCCCTGAGCAAGTTTGCTGCCGTCATAACTAAACCATGAGCCGCTCTTTTGAATAATACCATATTCAACACCGAGGTCAACAATTTCGCTTGACTTTGAGATACCTTCGCCAAACATGATATCAAATTCGGCACGTTTGAAGGGGGGCGCAACTTTGTTTTTAACGACTTTCACGCGAGTGTGACGACCGAGAATGTCTTCGCCGTCTTTGATGGGCGTGCTTGTGCGGATATCAATGCGCACCGATGCATAGAATTTGAGCGCGTTACCACCGGTAGTTGTTTCTGACGGACCAAACATTACGCCGATTTTTTCACGCAATTGGTTGATGAAAATACAAGTGGTGTTTGTGCGAGAGATAGTACCTGTGAGTTTGCGCATTGCTTGCGACATCAAGCGCGCTTGAAGACCCATGTTGCGGTCGCCCATTTCGCCTTCGATTTCGCTCTTTGGAGTCAATGCGGCAACAGAGTCAACCACAAGGATATCAATAGCCGATGAGCGAATGAGTTGTTCGGCAATTTCCAATGCCTGTTCACCATTATCGGGTTGGGCAATGAGCAATTCGTTTACATTCACACCGAGTTTTTGTGCATAGAAGCGGTCAAACGCGTGCTCTGCGTCGATGATGGCTGCAATACCGCCATTCTTTTGCGCTTCGGCAATAGCATGGATTGCGAGAGTGGTTTTACCTGATGATTCAGGACCGAAGATTTCGATAATGCGGCCGCGGGGATAACCGCCTACGCCAAGGGCATAGTTAAGGCCTATTGAGCCCGAAGGAATCACCTCTACATCTTCAATTGAGTCGTCGCCGAGTTTCATGATCGAACCGCGACCAAAACTTTTCTCAATGCGGTCCATTGCCTGACTGAGGGCACTGAGCTTTGCTGCGCGAGGATCGTCGGCAGCGCCTTTCTTTACAAGTTCTTTTTTTGCCATAGTTATATTGTTTTATTTGTTATTCAAAAGATTGATGAGTTGCTGTGCAGCGTTTTTAGTGTCGACTTTGGTAATTATGTCGGTAATCACATGGTCGGCATCGGTGATGAATGTTGTGCGAACAGTTCCCATACCTTCGCGACCACACATTTTTTTGAGTTTCCACACACCGAAAGCCTGGTTGAGCGTCGTGTCGGTATCGGCAATTAGCGGAAATGGCAACGAGTGCTTTTCGGCAAATTTCTTGTGGCTTGCAGCCGAGTCTTTGCTCACTCCTATCAACACATATCCCATTTGTCGCAAGGTGGAATATTCGTCGCGCAACGAGCATGCCTGTGCTGTACAACCCGGAGTGTTATCCTTTGGGTAGAAATAGATGATAATCGGCTTGCCGGCATAGAGAGTGGTGTCGATGACATTGCCGTCGGCATCGGTGCCAAGTATTTGCGGTAGTTTGTCTCCTATATTCATTGTCGGTCGTTTTTTAATTACGTTACAAAGGTAATGATTGGGTTGGGCAACTGTAAACACCTCTAATGTTAACTAATGTTATTGTTGCACACTTCTTTCTTTTTGCTAAATTACTTAAATAAGCCGATACAACAAAATAATGACACATAAAAAAACCAAAGCCCATAAAAAACAGAGTCCCCGGCTCTTGCAAACCGGGGACTCATCTTAGAGGTTAATCGACAGGAGACTTGCTCCTAACGATTATTATTTGCGAATGATTTCTTTAGATACTTTGTTGCCACGTTTAACGATGTAAACACCGTTTTCGGGGTTAGCAACTTCAATACCTTGGAGGTTGTAGTAAACTGCGGGAGCAGTTTCAACTTCAACACCCTCTACACCTACAGTTGTAGTGAGTAACAATGTCTTAGCTTCGAGGTCAACTGTAATAGTGTAAGTACCTGTAGCAGCGATAGTGATGTTAGTAGAAGCACCAATGTAGAGATTAGCTACTTGGTCAGCATTTACTACTGCATCGTCAGCGATACACATAGCACCTACGTTGAACGCATCCCAGTCACCTGAAGTCAAGGCAGGAGTTGTTGAAAGTTTGAATTCTTTGTTAGTGAATTCAACGTTTTCAAGAACATATTTACCTTCAGCGTTAGCGGGGATAGCTACTGCTTGTGAGGGTTCCCAGTTACCATTGTGACCTACCATGTAGAGGTAAGAATCTTCTTTAGGTTCAGGGAGTTGGAATGCATAAACAGCAACTTGCTTAGCGGGCAACCAACGGTAGATGATAGCAGTGTTGTCATCGAGTTCGATAGCTGAGAATGAGTTGAATGAAGAAAGACCTGCGAAGTTTTCTTCTACAGTAGCCATTACTGTACCGTCAGCTTTGGTGATGTTGAACCAT
>JAFPCM010000132.1 GCA_017390185.1 Muribaculaceae bacterium | reverse complement strand
GCTGATTTAGCTGATTCACGCAACCATTCTTCTGGAATACCGATAGCTGCTTTCAATGCACCACCGTTAGCGTTGATTGTTTCAACTTCGTCTTGAGGAACTGAAGAAGATCCGTGAAGCACGATGGGGAATCCGGGAAGTTTTTCTTCAACTGCTTTCAATACGTCAAATGCCAAAGGAGGAGGAACGAGTTTGCCGTTTTCGTCTTTTGTACATTGTTCTGGAGTGAACTTGTAAGCACCGTGAGAAGTACCGATTGAGATAGCCAAGCTGTCGCAACCTGTGCGAGTAGCGAAGTCGATTACTTCTTCTGGGTCAGTGTAAGTGTGGTGGTCAGAAGAAACTTCGTCTTCAACACCTGCGAGTACACCGAGTTCACCTTCTACAGTTACATCGTGTTGGTGAGCGTATTCTACAACTTGTTTAGTGAGAGCAACGTTTTCTTCGTAGGGGAGGTGTGAACCGTCGATCATTACTGAAGAGAAACCGCTGTCGATACAAGATTTGCAGAGTTCGAAGCTGTCACCGTGGTCGAGGTGAAGAACGATTTGGGGATTAGCCCAACCGAGTTCTTTTGCATATTCAACAGCACCTTGAGCCATGTAGCGAAGAAGAGTAGCGTTAGCATAGTTGCGAGCACCTTTAGATACTTGCAAGATAACGGGTGATTTTTCTTCAGCAGCAGCTTTGATGATAGCTTGGAGCTGTTCCATGTTGTTAAAGTTGAAAGCGTGGATAGCATAACCGCCTTTGATTGCTTTGGCAAACATTTCGCGAGTGTTTACCAAGCCGAGTTCTTTAAAACTTACCATTTGGTTTTCTTTATTATAAAAGTGAATAAAAAATTCAATATGTTTTGCAGTGCAAAGTTACTGCTTTATTGTTGCATAAAAAAATGCTATTGCAATAAATTTGCCCCATAAATGGAATTTAATCCACAAAAATCACAATTTTACTTGTTGCGTTGCAAGTTGATGTAGCTGTAAATGCCTCCGACAAAAATGGCGCCTCCGGCAATGTTGCCCAATGTGGCGGGGATAAAGTTGTTGATAATGGCTTGTGAGATGGTGAAGTCAGCACCTTCCATCATGCCGAGCGGAATGAAAAACATGTTGGCGATAGAGTGCTCATAACCAAGTGCCACAAAGGCCATTACCGGTAGCCAACAACCAAGCATTTTGCCCACGAGCGAGCGTCCCGACATGGCGAGCCACACTGCTAGGCACACAAACCAATTGGCTCCGATGCCTTTGAGGAAGACTGTGAGCCACGACATTGACAACACTTTTGCCTCGGCAACTTTTATGATTGCACTATGATAGGGGTCGGCACTTGTGAGGCCGCAAAGATATACAAACAGATAGGTAAAAAACAAGGCTCCAACGAGGTTGCCAAAATAAACCAATACCCAATTTTTGATTACTGTGAAAAACGAGTGTCGACCTGCCAAATATGAGGGAATGAGCATGGCATTGTTGCCGGTAAACAATTCAGCACCAAGCATTACCACAAGGATAAGTCCGATGGGGAACATGAAGCCACTAAGCATGCGTTGGAGTGAAGGATTGGCGGCGGTGATTTCGGGAAAGCCAAATCCGATGATGAGCGACAACACACCACCCATTGATATGTATATGCCTGCAAGAATTGCAAGTACTGAAAGCTTCATAAAATTGCCGTTGGTCAATGCTGCTTTGCGAGCACCTGCTTCAACGGCATCATTTATCACTTCTACGGGAGTTTTTACAGCCATAATTTAGTTGAGTGGTTAATTATTACGCAAAATTAGCAAAAAAAATGTAATGGTAGTCAGTAAGCGTGTGCTATAATTGAGTTTTGCAATATTATTCTTGATTAATGTAGTGTTTGTTTCGGCTATTTTGAGTAATTTTGTGGCATATAAAAATTAATAATGAGGGAAACCCGTGAAAATCGGGTACTGTCGCGCAACTGTGAATGTCGCTTTGTTATGGCGGCAAAGTCAGGAACCCAGGCCGTTGAAAGTACGGCACAAATAGTCGCTTTCGCATGAAAAGTAAGATTAGAATCATTCTCATATATATGCTCGCAATGTGGTCGGTCCCGGTTGTTGCAACCGAGGTCGATGACGCATATCTTGACTCGATTCTTCAAATTCAGGAAATCACTGTGGTTGAAAACCGCAAAAAAGAAGTGATAAAACCCCAGTCGTTGTCGGGCGAGCAGTTGCAAAACCTCAACTCACAGTCGGTAGCCGATGCTTTGCGCTATTTTTCGGGCATTCAAATTAAAGATTTTGGCGGAATCGGTGGCATCAAGACAATCAACATTCGCTCAATGGGCTCTCATCATGTGGGTGTGTTTTATGATGGCATTCAGTTGGGCAATGCCCAAAACGGACAGATTGACTTGGGCCGTTATTCGCTTGACAATATCGAGGAAATTCAACTCTATAACGGACAGAAAAGCAATATTTTTCAAGGAGCAAAAGACTTTGGCCCTTCGGGAACGATATATATTCGCACCCGTCGTCCGCGTTGGGAAGAGGGTGAGAACTATCGCCTAATTGCCCAATTCAAAACCGGAAGTTTCGGGTTGATTAATCCCGAGTTGATATGGGAACAACGGCTGAGTCGTCGCATCAGCCTCAATGCCACAGCCGAGTTTACCCATGCCAACGGTGAGTATGAGTTTCGCTATCGCCGATTAAATCTCGACAATACTGTGGCCTATGACACTACGGCCATTCGCCAAAACAGCGATATTGACGCATTCCGAGCCGAGGCTTCTTTGTTTGGCTATACTGATAATGGCCGATGGAGTGGCAAAGTCTATTTTTATAACTCTGATAGAGGTATTCCCGGCGCGATTGTAAACAATGTTTTTCGCAATGGCGAACGACAATGGGACCGTAATATATTTGCACAAGGATCGTGGGAAAATAATTTTACAAAGCGTTATCAAATGAAGATGAACGCCAAATATGCCAACGATTATCTGCACTACTTGCGTGATGATCCCAAAGAGTTATATGTCAATAATAAGTATTACCAACAAGAGGTTTATTTCTCGATGGCAAACTTGTTGCGCATAACCCCTTGGTGGGATGCGTCGTTGGCAACCGATGTGCAGTGGAATGAGATGAATAGCAACATGGCTATGTTTGCCCGTCCGGTGCGATTTACCGAAATGGTGGCGGTGGCAACCACAATGCGTGGTTATGGGCTTGATGCACAGGCAAGTTTGTTGGGCACATTTGTGCAAGACGAGGCTGGTGACGGCGAGGTGCATGAGCGAACAATGCAATATCGCAACGAGTGGACTCCGGCAGTGTTTGTGTCGTGGAAACCGTTGGCCGAAGCCGAGTGGGATGTCAACGCATTTGTGAAACGCGCATTTCGAATGCCCACGTTCAATGACTTGTATTATGCCGAAGTTGGCAGCAAAAACCTGAAACCCGAATATACTATGCAATATAGCCTGTCGAGCGGTTACCGATGTGGCTTTACCGATGCTTTCATGCAAAGTGTCAAATTGCAAGGCGATGTTTATTACAACGAAGTGACCAATAAAATTGTGGCATATCCGTCGGGACAGCAGTTTCGTTGGACAATGCTCAACTTGGGCAAAGTAAAGATATTTGGTGTTGAAGCATCGGCCGAAGGAAGTGCCCGTGTGGGTATGGTTGACTTGGGATTGCGGTTGAATTACACCTATCAGAGTGCGCGAGATTATACCGATAAGGCCGACTCTTACTATGGTCATCAGATACCATATATTCCGTTGCACGCCGGGTCGGTAGTTGGTCGTGCCCATTATCGAGGTTGGAACTTAAATTACAGTTTTATCTACACAGGCGAGAGATACAATGCCCAAGAGAATATCCCTGCCAACTATGAGCAGCCGTGGTACACCCACGACGCTTCGCT
>JAFPCM010000131.1 GCA_017390185.1 Muribaculaceae bacterium | reverse complement strand
CAAATGGACCGTGTGGCGGTGCAATACATTGCTTTCAAGCGCGACAAGGAGTTCAAACTCAAAGCACCCGTGGCTGTTGAATACTCGCTCGACACCACCAAGTTCTGCAAGTTGCATTGTTTCCACGAAAACATGTATTTTGACACTCCTGTGATCGCTGTTGACATTGTCAAAAACGACGTTCCCTATCGCCAAATGGTGATTGACAGCAGCCAACTCGAAGATGCCATGCGCGCCAAACGCCAAGCTGACCGCCCTAACCGACAACCGGTGCAACGCAAGGAAAAGCGTCCCCAAATCATTGAAGTTGACCTTCACATTCACGAACTTCTCGACACCACTGCCGGTCTGTCAAACAGCGATATGCTCGAAGTGCAACTCCGAGAGTTTCGCCGCGTGATGGACGAAAACCGCAACAACAAAGGTCAGAAAATAGTGTTTATTCACGGTAAAGGCGAGGGGGTGTTGCGCAGTGCGCTGCTCAAAGAATTGAGCCACAAATACAAGCAATGCTCAGTGCAAGACGCATCGTTTCGCGAGTATGGCTTCGGCGCTACACAAGTTACTATACACTAACCGACATTTCGGTCTATATACATAAAAAGGGGCAATTAAGCCCCTTTTTTATTGTTCATACTTTGACTTGAACTCGGCCACACAATCGTGGGCGGTCATATCGGCTCTCGCCGGTACTATGGTTGCATAGTCGCGTGCCAACCAATACTCGTCGGTATCGTCGGCATCGGGCTCGAGATTGTGAAAATGTCCTGTGAGCATATAGAAAGGACGGCCAAGCGGGTCGTCAAACTTTGCATATTCCTCGGTCCAATAGCCGCGTGCCGAGCGAACTACCTTGACGCCGTTGACCTTGGCCGAAGCGGGGATATTGACATTGAGACACACATCGGCGGGCAGAGCTTCGCGCAACACTTGAGAAGTGATTGCATTGATAATGGGCGTTGTCACGTTGAAATCGGCATTCTTGGCAAACGAAAGGAACGAGTAGCCAATTGCCGGCACGCCCATCATACAGGCTTCTATTGCCGCCCCCATTGTGCCTGAATATATAATCGAATTGCCCGAATTTGCCCCGTGGTTAATGCCCGAGAGCATCACATCGGGACGACGGTCGAGAATGGTGTGCATGGCCATTTTGACACAATCGACCGGAGTGCCGTTTACCGAATAAACCTTGGCTCCTTGATAATCATCGTGACGAGTTACGCGCAAAATGCGGTCGACTGTGATAGCCGACGATTGTCCCGAGCAGTGTTGCGCAGGCGCCACTGCCACCACATCGCCCAAATCCTTGACACAGTCAATCAAGTGATACAATCCGCGAGCATTCACTCCGTCGTCATTACTAATCAATATCAGTGGTCGTTGAGATTTCATATGCTAATATTTTATTTGCAAATGTACGCATTTTTCACGAATAAACCTTCTACCTAAAACAACAAAGGTGCTACTCTTGAGAGCAGCACCTTTGCATTTATGAGGATGTCAGTTTCTTACTTGATAACATCGAGGTTGCCTGTTACAACGTCGTCTTTACCGCTAACCACGAGTTTTTGGTATTCACGGAGACCTGTACCGGCAGGAATCAAGTGACCACAGATTACATTTTCCTTCATACCTTCCAATGTGTCAACTTTACCGTTGATAGCAGCTTCGTTGAGGACCTTGGTAGTTTCTTGGAACGATGCGGCCGACATGAAGCTTGATGTTTGCAATGCAGCACGAGTAATACCTTGGAGGATTTGCTCTGATGTTGCAGGCATAGCATCACGCACTTCGATGGGCTTGAGGTCACGACGCTTGAGTGAAGAGTTTTCGTCGCGCAACTTGCGGGCAGTGATGATTTGACCAGGTTTCACATTTTCAGAGTCACCTGCGTCTGTTACCACTTTCTTGCCCCAGATGCGGTCGTTTTCTTCCATAAACTCGCGTTTGTCAACAACTTGTTGTTCGAGGAAGCAAGTATCACCGGGATCAACGATGTTAACCTTGCGCATCATCTGACGAACGATAACTTCAAAGTGCTTGTCGTTGATCTTCACACCTTGCAAGCGGTATACATCTTGAACTTCGTTCACGATATATTCCTGAACTGCAGTCGGACCCATGATGTTGAGGATGTCCGAGGGAGTGATTGCACCGTCAGAGAGAGGTGTACCGGCACGAACGTAGTCGTTTTCCTGAACAAGAATTTGTTTTGACAGGGGTACGAGATATTTCTTAACTTCACCAAGTTTAGATGTCACAGAGATTTCGCGGTTACCGCGTTTAACCTTACCGAAGGTAACTTCACCGTCGATTTCAGATACGACTGCAGGGTTAGACGGGTTGCGAGCCTCGAAGAGTTCGGTAACACGGGGAAGACCACCGGTGATGTCACCAGCGCCACCTGCCGAGCGAGGAATCTTAACGAGGATTTGACCAACTTTAACTTCATCGCCATCACTAATCATAACGTTAGCGCCCACGGGGAGTGCATATGTGCGAAGAACCTGTTTATTTGCATCGAGGATTTCAACCTCGGGTGCTTTAGTACGGTCTTTTGATTCAGTGATGATAAGTTCGGTATTGCCTGATTGAGCATCAACTTCTTTGCGACAAGTTACACCGTCAATTACATTGTTGAAGCGAGCCTTACCGGCGACTTCGGTAACAACTACAGCATTGAAGGGGTCCCATTCGCAAATCAAATCGCCTTTCTTAACTGTATCTCCATTGCTGAAATAGAGTTTAGAACCATAAGCGATGTTTGCTGATGTGAGCATCATCTTAGTTTTGGGATCGATAATGCGCATTTCGGCAAGACGACCAACAACAACTTCTACATTGCGACCTTGTGCGTCTTTTTCTTCTGTTACAACTGTGCGCAATTCGTCGATTTCGAGAACACCGTCATAACGAGATTTGAATGATGAGTTAGCTGCAATATTTGAAGCCACACCACCGACGTGGAATGTACGCAATGTCAACTGAGTACCAGGTTCACCGATTGATTGAGCTGCGATTACGCCGACAGCTTCACCTTTCTGAACAAGGCGGTTAGTTGAAAGGTTGCGGCCATAACACTTAGCACAAACACCACGTTTAGATTCGCAAGTGAGCACTGAACGAATTTCGACTGATTCGATAGCCGATTTGTCGATGCGTTCAGCCATGAAATCGTTGATTTCTTCACCAGCGGCAACGAGAAGTTCGCCAGTAGTGGGGTCAATGATATCGTGAACAGATACACGGCCTACGATGCGTTCGCCAAGAGATGCAACAACATCGTCGTTGTTCTTAACTTCGGTGCAAACGAGACCACGCAATGTACCACAGTCTTCTTCGTGGATAATCACGTCGTGAGCCACGTCAACAAGACGACGAGTCAAGTAACCTGCGTCGGCAGTTTTCAACGCAGTATCGGCAAGACCCTTACGAGCACCGTGAGTTGAGATAAAGTATTCGAGCACCGAAAGACCTTCCTTAAAGTTAGCCAAGATGGGGTTTTCGATAATCTGACCACCTTCGGCACCGGCCTTTTGAGGTTTAGCCATAAGACCACGCATACCTGAAAGCTGACGAATCTGGTCTTTAGAACCACGGGCACCTGAGTCAAGCATCATGTAAACAGGGTTGAAGCCTTGCTTGTCTTCAGAGATCTGTTTCATCAATGTTGCAGTCAAGCGAGTGTTGACATGTGTCCATGTATCAATAACCTGATTGTAACGTTCTTTTTCAGTGATGAAACCCATCGCATAGTTAGCCATGATTTCTTGAACTTGTGCGTGACCTTCTTTCACCAATTCTTCTTTTTCGGCAGGGATGAGCACGTCGCCAAGGTTGAACGACAAACCACCCTTGAATGCCATCTTGTAACCGAGGTTCTTGATGTCATCGAGGAATTGTGCTGAACGAGGAATACCGCAGCGTTTGATCACACGGCCAATGATGTCGCGGAGTGATTTCTTTGACAAAATTTCGTTAACATAACCGATTTCTTCGGGTACATATTGGTTAACGAGGATACGGCCAACTGATGTTTCTTCGATCAAACGTTTAACACGGTTACCGTTTTCGTCAATGTCATCAACTACGACAGAGATGGGTGCGTGGAGTGTCACGCGACCTTCGTTGTAAGCGATTTCGGCTTCTTCAGGTCCATAGAACTTGTATTTTTCGCCTTTGTCGCCTCTGCGAAGTTTAGTAATATAATAGAGACCGAGCACCATGTCCTGTGAGGGAACGGTGATAGGTGCACCATTAGCGGGGTTAAGGATGTTGTGAGCACCAAGCATCAACATTTGTGCTTCGAGGATAGCCTCGTTACCCAAGGGCAAGTGCACAGCCATTTGGTCACCGTCGAAGTCGGCGTTGAACGCAGTACATGCGAGGGGGTGCAACTGAATAGCTTTACCTTCGATCATCTTGGGCTGGAATGCCTGGATACCAAGACGGTGAAGAGTTGGAGCACGGTTGAGCAATACGGGGTGTCCTTTCATCACGTGTTCGAGGATATCCCAAACAACGGGCTCTTTGCGGTCAACGATCTTCTTAGCCGATTTTACTGTCTTAACGATACCGCGTTCGATGAGTTTGCGGATAACGAAAGGTTTGTACAATTCGGCTGCCATGTTTTTGGGAAGACCACACTCGTGCATTTTCAACTCGGGACCTACGACGATTACCGAACGAGCTGAGTAGTCAACACGCTTACCGAGAAGGTTTTGACGGAAACGACCTTGTTTACCTTTGAGGCTGTCTGAGAGTGACTTCAAAGGACGGTTTGCTTCGGTTTTAACTGCCGATGATTTGCGTGAGTTGTCGAGCAATGAGTCAACCGCTTCTTGGAGCATGCGCTTTTCGTTGCGGAGAATCACTTCGGGAGCTTTGATTTCAACCAAGCGTTTGAGACGGTTGTTGCGAATGATTACGCGACGATACAAGTCGTTCAAGTCACTTGTTGCAAAGCGGCCACCATCGAGGGGCACCAAAGGACGCAATTCGGGAGGAATCACAGGCACAGCCTGGAGAATCATCCATTCGGGTTTGTTGCGTTCGCGTGAAGAACGGAACGATTCAACAACCTGAAGGCGTTTCAAAGCCTCAGTTTTGCGTTGTTGTGAGCCGTCGGTGTTGGCTTGGTGACGCAATTTATATGACAAGTCGTCGAGGTCGAGGCGTTGCAAAAGCTCATGGATTGCTTCTGCACCCATCTTAGCAACAAACTTGTTGGGATCGCTATCTTCGAGATACTGATTTTCGCGGGGGAGTTTTTCAACAATATCGAAGTATTCTTCTTCTGAAAGAAGGTCTAATTGTTGAACATCTTCACAAATACCGGGCTGAATAACTACATAACGTTCGTAGTAGATTACAGCGTCAAGTTTCTTTGAGGGAAGACCCAAAAGGTAACCGATTTTGTTGGGAAGTGAACGGAAATACCAAATGTGAGCCACAGGCACAACAAGTTTGATGTGACCCATGCGTTCGCGGCGCACTTTCTTTTCAGTAACTTCTACACCACAACGGTCGCAGACGATGCCTTTATAGCGGATGCGTTTGTATTTACCGCAATGACATTCATAGTCCTTGCAAGGACCGAAAATGCGTTCGCAGAACAAACCGTCACGCTCGGGCTTATAAGTGCGATAGTTAATGGTTTCGGGCTTGAGAACCTCCCCACTTGATTTTTCCAAAATTTCTTCGGGCGAAGCGAGCCCGATAGAAATTTTAGAGAAACCGGTTTTTGTTTTATTGTCTTTTCTAAAAGCCATATTGTGTCTTATAAAAGAATATTATTGTTCTAAGTTGATGCTCAATCCTAAGCCACGCAATTCGTGGAGAAGCACATTGAGAGATTCAGGAATACCAGCTTCGGGCATACGGTCGCCCTTAACGATTGCTTCGTAGGCTTTGCTGCGGCCGTTAACATCATCACTCTTAACAGTGAGGATTTCTTGGAGAATGTGTGCGGCACCGAATGCTTCGAGTGCCCAAACTTCCATTTCCCCGAAACGTTGACCACCAAATTGAGCCTTACCACCAAGAGGTTGTTGAGTAATCAATGAGTATGGACCAATGCTACGTGCGTGCATCTTATCTTCAACCATGTGACCGAGTTTCAACATGTAAATCACGCCGACTGTTGCAGGTTGGTCAAAGCGTTCGCCTGTGCCACCGTCATAGAGATATGTGCGGCCATAGCGAGGCAAGCCAGCCTTATCGGTCCACTCGTTCAAGTCGTCGAGACTAGCACCGTCGAAGATGGGAGTTGCAAATTTCTCGCCGAGTGTTACACCAGCCCAACCCAAAACGGTTTCGAAAATCTGACCAAGGTTCATACGAGAAGGCACACCGAGGGGGTTAAGTACGATATCCACGGGAGTACCATCGGCCAAGTAAGGCATATCTTCTTGGCGAACAATACGTGATACGATACCCTTGTTACCGTGACGACCCGCCATCTTGTCACCTACGCTGATTTTGCGTTTCTTAGCGATGTAAACTTTCGCCATCTGCATAATGCCTGAGGGAAGTTCGTCACCGATAGTGAGGTCAAATTTCTTGCGACGCAATTCGGCATCAACTTCTTTTGACTCACGCATGTAGTTAACAATAGTGGCACGAATCATATCGTTCTTGTGAGCATCATTAGTCCACTTGCTGAGGTTGAGAGTGTCATAATTGATCTCGCGGAACAATGCAGCAGTAAATTTAGCACCTTTGGCAATGATTTCAGCACCGAGATAATCCTTGACACCTTGTGATGTCTTGCCTTCGGTGAGAACCATCAATTTTTCTACGAGGATATCCTTGAGAGCCTCTTGCTTCTTGCTGTATTGCTCATCAAGAGCTTGTTGTTGAGCGTTAGAAGCCTTGTTGCGAGGAGTTTTAGCAGCACGTGAGAAGAGGTTTGTGCCGATAACAACACCCTTCAACGAGGGAGAAGCCTTGAGTGACGCATCCTTAACATCGCCGGCTTTGTCACCAAAGATTGCACGAAGCAATTTTTCTTCGGGAGTGGGATCTGATTCACCCTTAGGAGTAATCTTACCAATCATGATGTCACCAGGAACAACATGAGCACCCACGCGAATGATACCACGGCTGTCGAGGTCTTTAGTTGCGTCTTCGCTTACGTTAGGAATATCAGATGTCAATTCTTCCATACCGCGTTTGGTTTCACGCACTTCGAGTGAATACTCGTCAACGTGAACCGAAGTGAGGATATCTTCGCGAACTACACGTTCGTTAAGCACAATCGCGTCCTCATAGTTGTAACCCTTCCAAGGCATGAACGCTACTTTGAGGTTGCGACCGAGAGCGAGTTCGCCGTTTTCAGTCGAGTAACCTTCAGTCAAGATTTGACCTTCAACTACGCGGTCGCCTTTTTCGCAAATGGGACGCAAGTCGATAGTAGTGCTTTGGTTGGTTTTGCGGAACTTGGGAATATTATATTCTTTGACAGCGCTCTTGAACGAAACAAATTCTTCGTCTTCGGTGCGGTCATAACGAATGCGGATTACTGTAGAGTCAACATATTCAACAACACCTGTGCCTTCAGCTGTAATCTGAGTGCGAGAATCGCGAATCAACTGACCTTCGAGACCTGTACCCACAACGGGTGCTTCAGAACGCAACAAGGGAACTGCCTGGCGCATCATGTTAGAACCCATGAGTGCACGGTTGGCGTCGTCATGTTCGAGGAAGGGAATCAAAGAAGCAGCAATTGACGCAATCTGTGTTGGAGATACGTCCATAAGTTCAACCTCACCGGGAGCCACAACGGGGAAGTCGGCATCTTTACGAGCCTTAACGCGTTCGCGGATGAATGTACCGTCATCGTTCAAAGGAGCATTACCCTGAGCGATTACGCGACCTTCTTCAGTTTCGGCAGCGAGGTAGATGATTTCGTCGTTATTGAGGTTAACTTTGGCATTCTCAACTTTGCGATAAGGAGTTTCAATGAAACCGAGGTCATTGATCTTGGCATATACACACAATGAAGAGATAAGACCGATGTTGGGACCTTCAGGAGTTTCGATAGGACAGAGACGACCATAGTGAGTGTAGTGAACGTCACGAACCTCGAAACCGGCACGCTCACGAGACAAACCGCCAGGACCGAGAGCCGACATACGACGTTTGTGTGTCATTTCGGCAAGGGGGTTGGTTTGGTCCATGAACTGTGAAAGAGCGTTGGTACCAAAATATGAGTTGATAACCGAAGAAATAGTCTTCGCGTTGATCAAATCGATGGGAGTAAATACCTCAGTATCGCGAACGTTCATGCGTTCACGAATAGTGCGAGCCATACGAGCAAGACCAACACCAAATTGGTTGTAGAGTTGCTCACCTACAGTGCGCACACGACGGTTGCTCAAGTGGTCAATATCATCGACTGTAGTCTTTGAATTGATCAACTCAATAAGATATTTTATGATAGAAATGATATCTTCCTTTGTGAGGACTTTAACGTCCATGGGGATATCAAGCGAGAGTTTTTTATTGATGCGGTAGCGACCAACTTCACCCAAGTCATAACGCTTTTCTGAGAAGAAAAGGTTAGTGATAACTTCGCGGGCACTTGTATCATCGGGAGCTTCAGCATTGCGCAATTGGCGATAGATATACTGAACAGCCTCCAATTCAGAGTTGGTGGGGTCTTTTGACAATGTGTTGAAGATAATTGCACTTTCAGCAGCGCTTTTACCTTCTTTGTGCAAAACGATTGTAGAAACTCCCGAATCGAGAATTTCTTGGATGTGTTCTTCTTGGAGAACAGTTTCGCGGTCAAACAACACATCGTGACGCTCAATTGATGCAACTTCGCCAGTATCTTCATCAACGAAGTCTTCAGTCCATGATTTGAGCACACGAGCAGCCAACTGACGACCAACCGCCTTTTTGAGGTTAGCTTTAGTTACTTTGAGTTCCTCAGAGAGATCAAAAATATCAATGATGTCTTTGTCACTTTCAAGACCGATTGCACGAAGCAAAGTTGTTACGGGCAATTTTTTCTTACGGTCTATGTAAGCATACATGACATTGTTGATGTCGGTAGCAAATTCAATCCATGAGCCACGGAAAGGAATAATACGAGCCGAATACAACTTAGTACCGTTAGCATGTGTGCTTTGGCCAAAGAAAACACCGGGTGAACGGTGCAATTGTGATACAACAACGCGCTCTGCACCGTTAATCACAAACGTACCTTTTTCGGTCATATAAGGAATAGGACCAAGGTATACATCTTGAATAACTGTTGCAAAGTCTTCGTGGTCGGGGTCGGTACAATATAGTTTAAGTTTTGCTTTCAAAGGCACACTATAAGTCAAGCCACGCTCGAGACACTCGTCGATAGTGTAGCGAGGAGGATCGATATAGTAGTCGAGAAATTCCAACACAAAGTTATTGCGAGTGTCGGCAATAGGGAAATTCTCAGAGAAAACCTTATAGAGACCTTCGTTATTTCTTTTTTCTGGAGCAGTGTCAAGTTGAAGGAAATCGTGGAATGACTTCAACTGCACCTCCAAAAAGTCGGGGTAAGGAAGAGGATTCTTTACCGATGCGAAGTTTACGCGGGGTTTATTGTTTGAAACTGACATTTTTTTATCGTTAAAGGGAACTCAACTTAAATTATAACACAAAAAGGTTAAGAATCATCCTACAAGGGGATTCTTAACCTAATTACCTGATTAACAGGCAATATTATTTAAGTTCAACTTCAGCGCCAGCTTCTTCGAGTTGTTTTTTGAGACCTTCAGCGTCAGCTTTAGCGAGACCTTCTTTGATTACGCTGGGAGCACCGTCTACCATTTCTTTAGCTTCTTTCAAGCCAAGACCAGTGAGTTCCTTAACGAGTTTTACAACTGCGAGTTTGTTAGCACCAGCTGCTTTGAGAACTACATCGAAAGATGATTTTTCTTCAGCAGCTTCAGCAGCACCAGCTGCGGGACCTGCAGCAACTGCAACAGCTGCAGCAGCGGGTTCGATACCGTATTCTTCTTTGAGGATTTGAGCAAGTTCGTTTACTTCTTTAACTGTAAGGTTAACGAGTTGTTCTGCAAAAGCTTTTAAATCTGCCATGATTATTTAGTTTTTATAGTTTATTTACTTGGTTAATTATTTGTTTGACAATGTTTCAAGGATACCGTGAAGTTTAGTTCCACCTGAAGTAAGAGCTGAAACGACATTCTTGGCGGGTGATTGGAGAAGAGCGATAACATCGGCGATGAGTTCGTTCTTGCTCTTGATTGTTGCAAGAGTGTTGAGTTGTTCAGCGCCAACATAGATAGTTTCTTCTACATATGCGGCCTTAAAACGAGGGAGTGTAGCATCCTTTTCTTTTTTGAGCACTTCCTTAATCAATTTTGCAGGTGCATTACCTACATTTGAGAACATGATTGAAGTAGAGCCCTTGAGAGCGGGATAGAGTTCTGAATAGTCACCTTCGAGCTGTTCGAGTGCTTTTTGGAACAAAGTGTTTTTAACAACCATCAATTTGATGTCAGCTTTGTTACATGCGCGACGAAGATCGCTTGTTTTTTCAGCATTCAAGCCAGCAGTTTCTACAAGGTAAAAACAGCTATACTCTTTGAGAGTGTTAGCGATATTCTCTATGATAAGTCCTTTATCTTCCTTTTTCATTTTCTTAATCGTTTAAAATTAATCATCGATTGACTTAGAGTCCACTTTTACACCGGGGCTCATTGTACTTGAAAGATAAACGCTCTTAACATATGTACCCTTTGCAGTTGCAGGTTTCAACTTGATGAGAGTATTGATAAACTCTTTCGCGTTTTCCTTGATCTGCTCAGCAGTAAATGAAACTTTACCGATTGATGAGTGAACGATACCGTTCTTGTCAACCTTAAAGTCGATTTTACCTTTTTTCACTTCAGACACAGCTTTTGCTACGTCAGGAGTCACTGTTCCGCTCTTGGGGTTAGGCATCAAACCACGAGGACCGAGGATACGGCCAAGGGCACCGATTTTACCCATAATAGCAGGTTGAGTGATAATTACATCGATATCGGTCCAACCGCCTTTGATCTTTTCGATATATTCATCGAGACCAACATAGTCAGCACCGGCAGCAGTTGCTGCTGCTTCAGCGTCGGGGCTACAAAGTACAAGCACCTTTACTTCTTTACCTGTACCGTGAGGCAATGTAACGACGCCACGTACCATTTGATCAGCCTTACGTGGATCTACGCCAAGACGTACGTCAATATCAAGCGATGCATCAAATTTTGTAAAAGTGATTTCTTTTACTTTTTCTGCAGCTTCCGCAAGAGTGTAAGTCTTCCCAGCTTCAATCTTCTCTAAAGCAATCTTTTGATTTTTTGTAAGTTTACCCATTTCAATTGAAGTTTATTAGTTATTTCCAGGGAATTCCCCTTTTACGGTGATACCCATACTTCTGGCTGTACCGGCAACCATGCGCATAGCCGATTCTACAGTAAAGCAGTTCAAATCAGGCATCTTGTCTTCTGCAATCGCTTTTACTTGTTCCCAAGTTACTTCAGCGATTTTGTTACGATTAGGTTGTGCAGAACCACTCTTCTTTTTGCTAACTTCGAGAAGTTGAATAGCTACAGGAGGAGTTTTTACTACAAAATCAAAGCTCTTGTCAGTGTAATAAGTAATTACAACAGGAAGTACTTTGCCTGCCTTGTCCTGAGTACGGGCATTGAATTGCTTGCAAAACTCCATAATGTTGATACCCTTAGAACCCAAAGCAGGACCTACGGGAGGAGATGGATTTGCTGCGCCACCTTTAATCTGCAATTTGATCTGTCCAGCAATTTCTTTAGCCATTGTTATTTCTAATTTTAATTGTTATTAGTGCGAAATCTCTATCGGTGCGTAACCACTTTTATTAACTTCGCTCAACTTGCGAATTATCCAACTCGATAGCAGTGTCACGGCCAAATACCTTAACCATAACTTTCAGCTTCATTCTTTCAGCATTTACCTCTTCGATACGACCGGTGAAATCATTGAATGGTCCAGAGATCACTTTCACAACCTCTCCGACCATATAGTCATTCACTGTATTTTCGGCAATATCCAACGATTGGTCTGCAATACCCAACATGCGATCAACTTCGCTTTGACGCAAAGCTTCAGGCTTAGCATCCTTGTCTTTGCCACGAAGGAAACCAATCACGTTAGTTGTGTTGCTTAGTTCATGCATTACGTCACCGTACAACATACACTCTACAAACACATAACCGGAATAAAGGTTCTTTTCTTTAACAACCTTCTTTCCATTGCGAACCGACAAAACCTTTTCAGTAGGAATCAATACTTGAAACACATACTTACCAAGATCGGTGTTCTTAATTGCAGCATCAAGAACCTCCTTCACCTTGGCTTCTTTACCAGAAATGGCACGAAGAACGTACCACGCTCGTTTGATTTCAGCAGGATTAGACATTGAATTCCAACTTTAAGATTAAGCGCCCAAACCGTAGATAAAATGCATCAAGCCATCAACAGAAAGATCCATTACGAGAATCACAAGTGAGATAAGGATGGAAGCAATCATCACAATGATTCCGCTTTTAATCAACTGCTTTTTTGTAGGCCAAGAAGTCTTATAGCGCAATTCGGCATAAGACTCCTCAATATTCGTAAGTAATTTAAATTTCTTCATTTTTATTTCCTTATTGCACGGGTTGAGAGACTCGAACTCCCGACACCTGGTTTTGGAGACCAGTGCTCTACCAACTGAGCTAAACCCGTATATTATTGATTCCCGTCTTTCAGTTTCCCGGCCGGCGGGAATCAATAGTATTGTTTAAGTTAAATCAACTTATTAGTCGAGGATTTCAGTGATTTGACCTGAACCTACTGTACGACCACCTTCGCGGATAGCGAAACGGAGACCT
>JAFPCM010000130.1 GCA_017390185.1 Muribaculaceae bacterium | reverse complement strand
TTTGATAAAATCCGTGGCCTATCGACACGAAATAAAATGTTTTATAATCGGTGTTGGTGAGATTTTCGCCCCACACATCAAGCGAATAACGCTCATGTTCAAAACGCACCGATGCGCCAAGCAACGTGTAGAACGGGTCGCGCACATCGTTAGCCTCGTCCCAATAAATATCACCCACACCGCGGCAGTTAACCATCAGGTTGATGCGATTGAGCCAAGAAGCATTAACGGGCACCGAATATGATGCCGACACATAGGCTGTGTGAGCCGGTGCATAAGGCAATCGGTTGCCGCTATAATCTTGCTTACCGTTATCAAAATCGACAAATCGGGCGTTGGTATAACCATAACTTGCGTTAAGCGACCAATAATCGTTGGGGACAAACGATAGCGATGCTTCAACGCCAAAACTGCGCGTCTTGCCGGCATTTGTCATGATGCGGCCAGTGGTTGTTCCCTCGGGGAAAACAGTCAACTGCTGGTCGCGACAATCGATATAAAACACCGCTGCATCGGCTTTCAGACGGTCTTCGCAGCAATTTATATGAGCGCCCAATTCATAATTCAGGCTCTTTTCGGGCAAGTAGCCCACAACATCGTCAACATCATATTTTGCGCTCATTCCCATTTCTTGCATAATGCGCTGCTGAAGCACATCTGAGAACATCTGCGTGTTATATCCTCCCGATTTATATCCCTTTGCAACAGATGCATATATCTTTGAGCGGGCGGTAACATCAAATGACACCGACAGTTTGGGTAAGAGCTCAACAAACGACTTGTCAAGACTGCCGTCCTCATCAATAGCCACCAGCTTTTGCTGATAAGGATTTATGAGTTGAGAAGTGTGACGACAATCATAGACGGTATATGATGTGTTGCAATGACTGCGATAGTTAAGTGCTGCATGCTCATAGTCAAGGCGTATTCCGGCAGTGAAGTTCCAGCGGTCGAGATTATACGCACTTTGATGATATAAAGCCAAGCCCCACACTGGATTATCGAACTCGCTGCCAAGTACAAAAGTCTCGTCATCCCACGCAATTGGATAGGCTGGATTTGCCTCATTGCGGTTTTTCTCTATCAACTGATCAATGCCATATTCCTTGAATGTAACTGGTGCGCTCATGTCGGTGTTTTTGTAAAAGCCAAAAGCGCCCACGGTCCACCCGTAATCGCCCACCGAGCCTCGCGCCACCACGTCTTGGGTCAGCGCCAACTCCTTGCGTCGTTGCGTAAGCGTAAAATACTCTAACGGCAAGAAGTCTTGGTCGAGAGTCATGTTATCATCAAGATACTGAAAACTGGTGATGCCCGACAATGTGAACTTATCATTTACCCATTTGACAGTCAATCCATCGGTCACGCCCGTACGGCGATAAAAGCAAGTGTCATTATAATTTATCTGGTCGGTATCAATCGAAGCATACGGATAACCGCTTTGTCGGGTGAGTGAAAGTGATGCCACATTCTCGATATTCACATGGTCAGCTGCGCGCCACACAGTCTTCCACCTCAACGACCCCTGCTTTTCGGCACCACAATCCACACCGTTATATTCGTTTGTATAAAATCCGTCATTTAACGCCACATATCCGCTCCACGACATTGCCAATCGCGAGTTAAAGCGGTCGTAATATGACACGCCGGCCTTGAACGAATCTCCCATGCCATATTCAACCATTGCACGCAGGCCCTGATATTTCATTGGCGACAATGTATATATATTAATGAGACCGCCCATGGTATTGCGACCATAGAGTGTGCTTTGCGGTCCGCGCAACACCTCCATTCGTTCAATATCCAACAATTCAAAATCATAGTTGTCTTTGTTCATAAACGGAACATTATCTACATTCAGTCCCACGACAGGCTGGTCAATGCGCGCCCCGAGTCCGCGAACATATATGGTCGATGTCATGCGCGAGCCATAGTCAGGCATATAAAAATTGGGTACAACACCACTAACATTCTTCATCGACTCAATCCCTTGTCTTTCGATTTCAGACGTGCCAATCACAGTTGACGACACAGGTAGCATCCTCACATTTGCGGCCTGCTTGATTGCAGTCACCGACACCTCGCGCAAAGCCTTTATCGTATCAAGATGCGACACAACATCACTTGCCGCCGCAATGCGACAGCACACTATGCACACCAGAAAAAGAACGATTTTATTTTTCACGATGCAAAGTTACCGTTTATTTCACCATCTCACAATCACTATTTATAGTGATATGCATTTGAGGCTAAAAAAGCAGCAATGAGAATGCCATTACAACCATGCCCACAATCACGCCTCCGATAGCATAGTGATGGTGGCCATATTCTTCGGCTCCGGGCAACAACTCATCAAACGAGATGTACACCATAATACCAGCCACGCCCGCAAGCAACAATGCGCCCACTGTCGGAGTCCAGAATGGCAACAAAAACAATATCGCAAACAATGCGCCCACAGGCTCGGCCAAGCCGGTCAGCGTCGAGTGCAACAATGCTTTTCTCTTGCTGCCGGTTGCATAATAAATGGGCACAGAAACTGCAATACCCTCGGGAATGTTGTGAATGGCTATCGCAAACACGATGGGCAACGCCACATCAAGGCCATCGAGCGCCGACACAAATGTGGCTATACCTTCGGGAAAGTTGTGTATACCAATAGCGAGAGCAAGCATCAACCCTGTGCGTTGCAGTTTTTGAGGCGATTGTCCTTGAATCGGTTTGCGGTGAAACTCGTGAGGGTTCTCATCTTCGGGAATAAAAAAGTCAATCAACGCAATCATTGCCATTCCGGCAAAGAACGCCAATAGCACATACACTTTGCCCAACTTGCCTTCAAACACTTCGGCCATCTTCTCATAGGCCTCGGGCATCATCTCTAACAGTGACACATACACCATCACACCTGCCGACAGCCCGAGAGCCGCCGATAGAAATCGCGTATTGGTTGCTTTGGAGAAAAACGACATCAAGCCGCCGATACCAGTCGACAAACCGGCAATCATTGTCAGCCCCAATGCCAACATTATAGTGTCAAAATTCAATATCATTTCCATAGTTTCACAACAATTAATTGCGATTATGGTGCAAAATTAAAAAACTTTCTCTACTTTTACATCGTCAAACTTTCATAAACAACAAAAATGGCAACAGAAACCCCACAGGAAAATCCCGATTTGATTTCCCGCTTGCGCGACGGCTCGACTTGTCGTCAAGCGTTTGGCGAGGTTATTGCCTTGTATTCGCAACCATTGTATTGGCAAATTCGCCGTATGGTACAAAACCACGACGATGCCAATGACATATTGCAAAACACATTTATGAAAGCATGGACCTCAATCGAAATGTTTCGTGGCGACGCAAAACTCTCAACATGGCTTCACAAAATAGCAATAAACGAGAGCATCACCCATCTTGCACGCGAGCGCAAACACCAAAGCATATCGCTCGATGATGAAGAATCTCATATTATCAACACAATCGAGGCAGATGAGTATGTTGACGGCGACGAGCTCAAGCTCAAATTGCGTAAAGCCATCGCATCTTTGCCCGAAAAACAGCGTCTGGTGTTCAACATGAAATATTTTGATGAAATGAAATATGAAGACATTTCAGAGATTTTAGGCACATCCGTAGGAGCACTGAAAGCCTCATATCACATCGCGGTAAAAAAAATTGAGCAATATTTTGCCGACAATGATTAAACCATTTCAACCCAGCCGAGTCTTATAAACAAAAAGCGTCAAATTTTATGAAACAGGACAACGACTTTCTCAAGAAAATAGGCAATAACGACGGGATGACAGTTCCCGACGGCTATTTTGCCGACTTTGCCCAACGCATGGCGCAACAACTGCCTCAAATCGAGTTTGAGAACACATCAGCGCCCAAAGTCTTGCCCCGCTCACGCTGGCAGCAAGTCAGACCATACGTCTATCTTGCCGCAATGTTTATGGGTATTTGGTGCATGATGAAAATGTTTAACCTCATGGCAAGCACCGATACAAATTCGCTTGAAAGCAACCCTACCCTCATCTCAGCAATTACCGACGACTCGTTTTTTGACGACTACTGCTGCGTTGACGGTTACGATGTTCTCGAAGACATGTATAACGAAGGCTTCTCCACCACCGATTTTGTGGAATTGGCATCTCATAAATAATCTGGCTATATGAAACGAATTTCGATTTTAATTTTATTGATAGCAAGCATTGCTCAATTTGCCATTGCCGACAGCGACAAAGGCGAACGAGAACAATGGTTCAAAGAAATGCGCGAGTTCAAACACAAATTCCTCGCCAAAGAACTCGGTCTCACTGACCAACAGCTAGAAGCATTCTTCCCCATCTATGACGCAATGGATAGCGAATGCCAAAAATTGCATCGTGAAACCCGCAAGCTTCAACGCGACATCAAGAAGAAAAAAGACAACGAAGTCACCGACCTTGAATATGAAAAAGCTGCC
>JAFPCM010000129.1 GCA_017390185.1 Muribaculaceae bacterium | reverse complement strand
TCTTGGTCGAGAACGCCGTGGTGGGCATATATGCGTAGCTTGTTTATTTCAATAGCTCCTTTGTTCATAATAAATGCGTTTTTAAGATGAATATATTATCGGCGTTTGCCTTTTTTGCCTCTTCCTTTGGGCGTGGGTTTGCTTATTGCTTGCGCAACCGACACTTTGCGACCTAAAGCATCTTCATTGCGACGAGGATGTCGGTCGTCAACTATAGCAAAGTCTAGTTGTTTGCGGTCGAGGTTGGCGCGAGCTACCTGAATTGTTATTTTGTCGCCAAGGCGATAGCGAGTGTTGGTGTGGCGACCTACAATGCTGTAGTTTTTTTCATCAAATTCGTAGTAGTCGTCGGTGAGGTCGCGAATGGGAACCATTCCCTCGCATTTGTTGCTGTCTAGTTCTACATATAAGCCCCACTCGGTAACGCCCGAAATTACTCCTTCAAACACTTCGCCGAGGTGGTCGGCCAAGAATTCTACTTGTTTGTATTTGATTGAGGCACGCTCGGCATTGGCGGCAAGTTGCTCCATGCTTGAAGAGTGTTTACATTGGTCCTCGAGTTTATCCACATTTACGCTACGGCCACCATTGAGATATTTATCGAGAAGACGATGTACCATCATATCGGGGTAGCGGCGAATGGGTGATGTGAAGTGGGTATAGTATTCAAATCCTAGTCCGTAGTGCCCTACATTGACAGTTGTATAGACCGCTTTGGCCATTGAACGAATGGCGAGTGTTGATAGGAAGTTCTCTTCGCCTTTCCCTTTTAACTCGCTGAGCATGCGGTTGATTGAACGATTTACATCGCGTGCCGAGCCTGAATCTTTAATTTTGTAGCCAAATACTCGTGATTGTTTAGCAAGTTCCGATAGTTTTTCGGGGTCGGGCTCGTCGTGAATGCGATATACAAATGCTTTGGCTTTTTTCTTGCCACTAACGCTGCCTATTTCGCGAGCCACGGTCTTGTTGGCAAGGAGCATAAACTCTTCGATGAGTTTATTGGCGTCTTTTGATTCTTTGAAGAATACACCGATGGGGTGTCCTGTTTCGTCGATATCAAAACGCACTTCGCAACGATTGAATTCAACCGAGCCGTTTTCGTAACGCTCTTTGCGGAGGACTTTGGCAAAACGATCGAGTGTGAGTATCTCTTGCGAGTATTCGCCATATCCTGTTTCGATTATTTCTTGTGCTTCCTCGTAGGTGAATCGGCGATTACTTTCGATTACTGTGCGGGCAATCTTGTGTTTTATTACTTTTGCATTGTCGTCCATCTCAAAAATGCATGAGAATGCGAGTTTTTCTTCGTTGGGGCGCAAAGAGCAAATGCCGTTGCAAAGATGTTCGGGGAGCATGGGTACTACGCGGTCGACGAGATATACCGATGTTGCACGATTTTCGGCCTCACGGTCAATGATTGACCCGGGTTTTACA
Source organism: Muribaculaceae bacterium (assembly GCA_017390185.1). Taxonomy (GTDB): domain Bacteria; phylum Bacteroidota; class Bacteroidia; order Bacteroidales; family Muribaculaceae; genus RGIG4079. The sequence goes on along the minus strand of JAFPCM010000129.1, from coordinate 116 downwards.
TAATGAGTTACATCGGCAATGTGAACACCTATTTCGTAGTTGCCATTGGGTAGGCGAGTGATTGAGAGAGCATCGTCAAAGTCCTTGGCATCGCGAGGGTCGATTGTAAAAGTAAT
>JAFPCM010000128.1 GCA_017390185.1 Muribaculaceae bacterium | reverse complement strand
GGTGTGGGTAAGAATCCGGTTTATTTTGTTTTAGATAAAACAACAGTAGCAAATTCATCTGATGCGTTAATGTCGTCATCAAATTTTAATCCCTATAAAGATATTTACGGCAATGTTGTTGTTGGTATTAAATATAAGCCGGGCACAGCTAATGCATCACGAGAAACGGGATATTTATGGTCTTATCATTTGTGGATAACTGACTATAATCCCGATGCAGTGCCGTCTCCAAGTTATTGCTTGTCAAGTTATAATAATAATGATATAAACGGTGTCTATGCTCAGAACTCATCTTCCAATTTGAGCAGTGCATTGTTTTTGGTGGATAGGCAAGGTCAACAATTGTATAATAGTACAACATTATCTCGCCCCGGCAATGTTCAACATTACAATCATTTATATAGTGCTTATTGGGGTGCTAATACCACTTCTGATGAAGTTTGGGATGGGTCGGGTATGTATGCTAACAAATGGATAATGGACCGTAATTTGGGAGCGCAAGCCCCCTCTAATCTGGATATAAAAAATCCTACTGAAGCATATGGCTTATATTATCAGTTTGGCCGTAAAGATCCGTTCTCTTATCATGGTACATATAACATAGAAGGGGCTTCTAGAAGTAATTACAATACCGGACATAATAGATGGGAAACTTCGTCGGGTGGTACAATATCAAACGGCGTCAGAAACCCTTTAAGATTCTATACTGGAATTGAGACTACTTGGGCCTCTGATGCTTCTTACTCAAATCCGTGGTATTCAATAGAATCGCAGAAAGTAGGTAGGGGAGAAAAAACGATTTTTGACCCTTGCCCCCCTGGGTGGTGTGTGCCTGTCAGTGACACCTTTGATTTTGGAACGAGAAAGTACCAAGGAACTAATACGTATGCAAATCTGATTAGTCAAGATGCGTTTAATACGGACAGGGCTACTTTTGTGGTCTTTATGGATAATGGACCAGGAACGATGGACGAGTCAAAAATGAGACACATGGCTGTGCTTATATCTACGCTTACAAGAAAAGAGGGTAATGGAACATTAAGCAAACGAGTCCTTGATACTAGTTTCCCCATGCAGGGCTACATCCCACAAGATGGTTCGGGTTTTTCTGGAATACAATATTATTCGCCAGATTCACGTGGCGAGATTTGGTGCGTAGAACCTAATGGTCAAAATCGAGCTAATTTATATGATATGCGCGTTCTTGGGGCTTATACTAATCTTCAATCTGATTATGACTTGCATATTTCAGACAGCCGTTCATCTGGTAGAAGTACCTATAGGCATGCTGGGAAATTAACTAAGCATAATGATTGGCCGGCTAGTCGTGGACAGAATGTCAGATGTATTCAAGAACCTTATAAATAACAAACAAGGCTGCCGATTGGTGGCCTTTTGTATTTTTATTGATTTGTTGTGTGATGTGGTGGGGTATTTTGGCAGAGTTTTTGTTGTGTAGTTAAATTGTTGTATCTTTGTGACAATGAAAAATATGGCAAAATATATCATGGCGTTTGTCGCTTGTGTGCTGTCGGTTATCGGGGCTGTTGCCCAAGAGCCGGCCGTGAGTGACTCGGTGCCCCGTGTCAGTCTTGTGACTTGCCATGCGGGCAGCGTGATGTATGAGCTATGTGGCCACACTGCTATTCGTGTGCAGGTTGGCAACGAGGATTTGGCAGTAAACTATGGCTTGTTTGAGTTTCAAACCGAGAATTTTGCCATCAAGTTTCTCAAAGGCGAGACCGACTATCGTGTAGGTGCCTATCCTTTTAGCTATTTTCTGCGCAACTATGTTCGCGAGGACCGCCGAGTGGTGGAGCAGGAGTTGAACCTAACTCCCGAGCAGGCGTGGCGACTAGTCGATTTGCTCATTGTTAACATGCGCCCCGAGAATTGTGTGTATCGTTATAACTATGTGAAAAACAATTGTGCCACCAAGCCTGTTGATGTTATTGAGATGGCTGTTGGCGATAGCATAAAATTCAGTCAGCCCGATTTTGAGGGTGCTGAAGACTGGACATTCCGCCGTGAGATGCGCCATTTTCACAAAAACTATGATTGGTATCAACTTGGAATCGACTTTGCCCTTGGTGAAGGAATTGACTATGTGTTGCCGGTGAGAGAGAAAATGTTTGCACCCGAGTCTCTCGAAAGCATGATGCGCGGTGCAACAGTTACCGACTCGTTGGGCAATGCCATGCCCATTGTGAAAGCCGAGCGAGTGTTGCACGCGGGTAGCCCCGCGCAGTTGCCGCCCACGCCGTGGTGGTGTAGCCCGATGGCCGTGTTTGTGCTGTTGTTGGTGGTCTCGATAGCGTTGTCGGTGCGCGATGTGCGCCGTCACCGTGCAACCCGTTGGTTTGATGCTATGGTGTTTGCATTTGTGGCAATTGCCGGAATGATAATCGCATTTTTGGTGTTTGTGTCAACCCACGAAGCTACTTCGCCCAACTGGAATTTGGCGTGGCTCAATCCGTTGGCTCTTGTCGTGCCGATATTTGTGTGGTTAAAAAAATGCAAGAAAATTGTATTGTGCTATCATTTTGTTAACTTTGCAGTGATAATTTTATTGATGTTGTGCTGGCCGTTTATCGGTCAGGTGGCCAATGCGGCATTCTTGCCGTTGGCATTGAGCCTGTTGGCGCGCTCGGCATCATATTTGTATATTAACCTATGTCAAGAAAAGAAAGTCGCATAGCCCCACGCATTCTGATTGCTTTACTCGCTTCGATGGTGACGATGAGCATTTCGGCCGTTGAGCCCACAAAGCGTCCCACGCTTGTGGTGGGTATCATGGTTGACGGCTTGCGCGAAGACTATCTTGAACTGCTCAAAGGTTATTTCGGTAACGATGGTTTTAATCGTTTGATGACCCAAGGAGTAATGCTCGAAAATGTTGACTATGGCCCTGGTAGCGATTATGCCTCGGCTACAGCAATGATATATACAGGAACATCGGCCTCGGTCAACGGAATAGCATCGGCAACAGCCTATGATGCTGAGAAGAAAACGAGTTATCCGATTGTTCTCGACCCTTCAAAGATAGGTAATTACACCGACGAGACCTATTCGCCTGCAGCATTGCTCGTTTCGACACTATCAGATGAAATTCGCATTGATGCCGGCGGCACAGGTTATGTTTACAGCATCGCCCCCGATGCCACACAGTCGATATTGATGTCGGGCCATGCTGGTAACAGCGCGTTTTGGATTAACGATGTTACCGGAAAATGGGCCACTACGACCTACTATAAAGATGTCCCCGCTACAATTCAAACGCGCAACTATCGCCAGCCGTTGTCACATCGATTAGACACATTGGTGTGGACACCATCAATGTCGCTTGATCGTTATCCCGACCTGCCTGAATATAAGCGCCATTATGCTTTCTCGCATCGTTTCCTGGAGAAGGACAAGAACCGTTATCGCGCTTATAAGCAGTCGGCGCCGGTTAATGCCGAGGTGACAAGCATAGCATCAGACTATATCAAAACCCTTTCGCTCGGTCAGCGCGATGTGATGGATATGCTCAACATCGGCTACACCCTCGTGCCCTATACCTATGGCAAAGAGACCGATAACCGATTGGAGTTGATGGACTCATATATCAAGCTCGACCGTCAGTTGGCCCAGTTGTTCTCGGCCATTGATCGCACTGCAGGCTTGAACAACACCCTCATTTTCCTTGCCGGCACACCTGTGCCAGTGTCGGGAAAACGCGATGAAGAGCAGTGGGGCATTCCCACCGGCGAGTTCTCGTCGCGCCGCGCCATTTCGTTGCTCAACGTCTATCTTATGGCAAAACATGGCAACGGCGAGTGGGTGAGCGGTTTCCATGACAATCAGTTCTATCTCAACCACAAACTCATCAAAGAGCATGCGCTCGATGTCAAAGACTTGCGTGCCGATGCCGCCGACTTTGTGGCTCGCATGAGCGGAGTGAGCAGCGTGGTTACAATCGATGATGTGTGTAGCGGCGATGCCGACAACAGCCACGCATTGCGTCGAAATATCAACCTCAACACAGCAGGCGATTTGCTCGTTAATGTAAATCCCGGATGGGAGATTGTTGACGAGGTCAAAGGCGAAACAAAACGCACTGTTTCGCGCACAGTTGCGACATCGGCGCCCGTGTTTATATTGGCCCCAGGTGTTGCACCGCAACGCATTGGTCGTGAGATTGATGCAAGTATCATTGCGCCCACAGTGGCCCGATTGTTGCGAATTCGCTCTCCTAATGCGTCATCAAACAAGCCGCTACGCCTATAGCATATTGTCGGTTAGGACGCATATATTTTTATATCTCAACGATTTAAACTATCTTTGCAGTCGCTAAGCCACATGTGCTTGGCGATTTATTATTTATAACCCCTTTTGTAATAACATAAAATCATTATATAATGTCACTTATCTCATTCTTTAGCAAGCTCTTTGGTAATAAGTCGCAACGCGACCTCAAAGAACTTATGCCCATTGTTGAGAAGATTAATGCGCTCGGTCCCAAAGTGAAGGAGATGTCAAATGACCAACTTCGCGAGGCCATTGCCCAAGTGCGTCAATCTCTTGTCAACAGCACTCAAGCCGACCAGTCGGCTATCGATGAACTTAAAGCCAAAATCGAAACTCTCCCGTTTGACCAGCGTCAATCTCTTTGGGACGAAATTGACAAGCGCGAGAAAAACATTCTTGAAACTCTTGACAAAGAACTTGATAAAAATCTCCCCGTGGTATATGCCATCGTTCGCGAAACAGCCGCTCGTTTTGCTGCTAGCGAAACTGTTGAGGTTACTGCCACTCAAATGGACCGTGATCTTGCCGCTCAAGGCCGCGACTTCGTTTCGATCGAGGGCGATAAAGCCATTTACACCAACCATTGGCTTGCCGGTGGCAACGAGGTGAAATGGGACATGATTCACTATGATGTGCAGTTGATAGGTGGTACAGTGCTTCACCAAGGTAAAATTGCCGAAATGGCTACCGGTGAAGGTAAGACACTTGTGGCAACATTGCCCGTATTCTTGCGCTCATTGACCGGTCGTGGTGTCCATGTGGTTACTGTCAACGACTACCTTTCAAAACGCGACTCTGAATGGATGGGCCCGTTATATATGTTCCATGGCTCGACTGTTGACTGCATCGACAAGCATCAGCCCAACACTCCCGAACGCCGTGCGGCTTATAACTGCGATATCACATTTGGTACAAACAACGAGTTTGGTTTTGACTACTTGCGTGACAATATGGCAATGTCGCCACTTGACATGGTGCAACGCAAACACTACTATGCGATTGTCGACGAGGTTGACTCGGTATTGAT
>JAFPCM010000127.1 GCA_017390185.1 Muribaculaceae bacterium | reverse complement strand
TTTATAATAAAAAGATAGCAAGTCGGTCGTTATTTTGGAAATTTTCTATAACTTTGCAAACAATATCTAACTGCATTTATCAATCATTTATCAAAAATGAACAAAATACTTGAAAAGGAGTACTTTTCTGAGAAAGTTGTAAAACTTGTCATTGAAGCACCCATGATTGCAAAATCTCGCCGTCCCGGACACTTTGTCATCGTTCGTACAGGCGAGCACGGCGAACGCATTCCCTTGACCATCGCCGATGCCGATATCGAAAAAGGCTCTATCACACTTGTTGTGCAAGCCGTTGGTGAATCATCTTCTAAAATATGCGCTCTCAACCCCGGTGACTATCTCACCGATGTTGTTGGACCGTTGGGCAAAGCCACCCACATTGAGAAAGTGGGTACAGTAGTGTGCTGTGGTGGCGGCGTGGGCGTTGCTCCGCTTCTCCCCATCATCAAGGCCATGAAAGCAGCAGGCAACCGCGTAATCACCGTATTGGCAGCACGTTCTAAAGACCTCATCATTCTCGAAGACCAAGTCCGTCCCCACTCTGACGAAGTCATCATCATGACCGACGACGGTTCTTATGGCCGCCAAGGATTGGTAACTAATGGCGTCGAAGAAGTGATTTTGCGCGAAAAGGTTGACCAAGTAGTAACCATCGGCCCCGCCATTATGATGAAATTTGTGTCATTGCTCACTAAGAAATATGAAGTGCCCACAGTGTGCTCTCTCAACACCATCATGGTTGACGGCACAGGCATGTGTGGTGCTTGCCGCATCACCGTTGGCGGCAAAACACGCTTTGTGTGCATTGATGGCCCCGAATTTGACGCCCACCAAGTCGACTTTGACGAAATGTTAATGCGTCTGCGTTCTTACAACTAATCTCCATTACCCGACTATTATGAGCAACAATAATACATCAGCACCTCGCGACGCCCAATGGCGCGATGAGTTGCGCAAAAAAATGCCCGCAAAGGAACGCACTGCAATTCCTCGCGTGAAAATGCCCGAACTTGATCCTCAATATCGCGTTACTTGTAATGACGAGGTCAACCAAGGCCTTAACGCACAACAGGCCGTTATCGAAGCTTCTCGTTGCATGGACTGCCCCGACCCTCAATGTGTAACAGGCTGTCCCGTTAACATCAACATTCCCGGCTTCATCAAAAACATTGAGCGTGGCGACTTCCACGCGGCAGCAGTTGTGTTGAAAGAGACAAGCGCATTGCCCGCAGTGTGTGGTCGCGTGTGTCCCCAAGAAAAACAATGTGAATCACGCTGCTTGTATCATAAAATGAAAAAAGAGCCCGTGGCAATCGGTTATCTCGAACGCTTTGCTGCCGACACCGAACGCCTCAGCGGCAACACCGCACTTCCCAAAATGGAAGCACCCAACGGCATCAAAGTGGCTGTTGTAGGTTCGGGCCCTGCCGGATTGTCTTTTGCCGGCGATATGGCTAAACGCGGATTTGACGTAACTGTATTTGAAGCATTGCACGAAATCGGTGGCGTGCTCAAATATGGTATTCCCGAATTCCGCTTGCCCAACGCTGTTGTAGAGGTCGAAATCAACGGTCTTCGCGACATGGGCGTAAAATTTGAGAAAGACTGCATCGTGGGCAAAACCCTCAGTTATGACGACATGCACGAAATGGGCTTCAAAGGCATCTTCGTGGCATCAGGAGCCGGACTTCCACGATTCATGGGTATTCCCGGTGAAAACCTCAACGGAGTGATGTCAAGCAACGAATACCTTACTCGCGTTAACCTCATGGGAGCCGGTCGTGCCGACTGGGATACACCTGTCTTGCGTGGCAAGCGAGTAGCAGTTATCGGCGGTGGTAACACTGCCATGGACTCGGTTCGCACAGCCCGTCGCATGGGAGCCGAAGTGGCAATGGTTGTTTATCGCCGTAGCGAAGACGAAATGCCTGCGCGTGTTGAAGAAGTAAAACATGCCAAAGAAGAAGGCGTGCAATTCATGACACTCCACAACCCCATCGAATATCGTGGCGACGAAAAAGGCCGTGTCAACATGATGCTCGTTCAGGAAATGGAACTTGGCGAACCTGATGCATCGGGCCGTCGCTCTCCAATTGCCATCGAAGGCGCAATCAAGGAAATTCCTGTCGACTTGGTAATTGTCAGTGTGGGTGTTTCTCCTAATCCACTTATTCCCAACGCAATTCCCGAACTTGAAATATCACGCCGTGGCACAATCGTTGTTGATGAAGAATCAATGAAATCATCGCTCAACGACATCTATGCCGGTGGCGATATCGTTCGCGGTGGCGCAACAGTTATCCTCGCCATGGGCGACGGACGCCGTGCCGCAGCAGCAATGGCCGACGCTCTCAGCAAATAAGCCTTATCACAAACCCCTATAACAACACAAGCCGCGTCACTCGACACGGCTTGTGTTATTTTTTGCTTATGCTATTAGCCCAATGTAAGGGTTGAGCAGTTGGTTGATGCAATGAGTTGCGCAGCTTGTAACAGGTCGTCGGCAGTGATATCGGTAATGAGTTGTCGTGTTTCGCCGGGCGATGCAACACGATTGTGATACAACACCGAGCGACCTATTGCCAATGCCATTTGGTCACGGTTTTCAGATGCTACGGCCAACTGTCCGAGATATTGTTTCTTGGCTGCGTCAAGGGCTCGAGGCGACAGTTTGTTATTGGCAAGCGAGTCAATGGTGTTCATTACCCACTTGCGGCATTTTTTCAAATCGTCGGGATCACAGCCAAAGTATATCATCAACGCACCGGCATCGGTAAACATCGCCGTAGTTGACTCAACAGTATAAACCAACCCACGTCGCTCGCGCAATGCCACATTGAGCAACGAGTTCATGCCCGGTCCGCCCAATATATTTGACAGCAACGATATGGGATAACGCATCGGCGAATACATTCCCGGCAAGCGTGCTCCTATGATTGTGTGAGCCTGATGGGTGTCGATGTCTCGACGAATGTCGAAGGGCGTAACCTCAACTGGCTCAATACGGTTGCAAGGGCTGTCGGCCGCGGGCAACGATGCAAAGTGCGTCTCAACACGGCGCAACACTTTGTCGCAACGAGTGCTTCCCATATAGAAAAACACCATGTTGGCTGCATTATAATGGCGTGACAAATAATCGCGGCACACTTGAGATGTGAATCCCGCAATTTTGTCGGTTGTGCCCAATATGTTATGTCCGAGTTCTGAGCCGGCAAATATCAAGTCCTCAAAGTCGTCAAACACAGCTTCGGACGGCGAATCAAGATAAGAATTGATTTCGTCGGCCACCACCTCGCGCTCACGATCAATCTCAGCCACAGGAAATTGTGACGATATAACCAAGTCTGATATCAAGTCAATGGCACGGTTGAGATTTCCTTGAGGGAACACCGAGTAAAGCACGGTTTCTTCCTTTGTGGTGTAAGCGTTTAATTCTCCGCCAACTGCCTCCATGCGATTGATGATGTGCCATGAGCGGCGGCGTTGTGTGCCTTTGAAAATGGTGTGTTCCACAAAATGGGCTAACCCATAATGCTCAACGGCTTCGTCGCGACTGCCCACATTGACAGCCACGCCACAATACTCGACAGGCGAATTGCAATGGCGATGCACCACTCTTAACCCCGAGGGCAAGGTGTGCAACGAAATTTCATCAGACATTGTTGCAGACATGTTATTCATCTTTCCAATCGCC
>JAFPCM010000126.1 GCA_017390185.1 Muribaculaceae bacterium | reverse complement strand
TAATAACGGATTTTCCGCAGATGAAGAATATTAGAAATTTCTGTATTATCGCTCATATAGACCATGGCAAAAGTACTCTTGCCGACCGTCTACTTGAGTTTACCAAAACAGTTTCGGAGAAGGATTTGCAGGCGCAGGTGCTTGACGATATGGATCTCGAACGTGAACGAGGTATCACTATCAAGAGCCACGCCATTCAAATGCAGTATTCGCTCAACGGAGAGCAATACACTCTCAACCTCATTGACACTCCGGGACACGTTGACTTCTCTTATGAGGTGTCACGCTCAATTGCTGCTTGTGAAGGCGCATTGCTTATCGTTGATGCATCACAAGGCATTCAGGCGCAAACTATTTCAAACTTGTATATGGCTATTGACAACGATTTGGAAATTATTCCTGTTGTCAACAAGGTTGACCTTGACAGTGCCAAGCCCGAAGAGGTGGAAGACCAGATTATTGACTTGCTCGGTTGCAAACGCGAAGAAATCATTCGAGCAAGCGGCAAGACCGGAATCGGTATACCAGAGGTGTTGGAAGCGATTGTGAATCGTGTTCCTGCTCCCCAAGGCGATCCCGATGCTCCATTGCAAGCATTGATTTTTGACTCGGTGTTTAATCCATTCCGTGGAATTATAGCGTATTTTAAAATCGTTAACGGCCGCATTCGCAAAAACGACTTTGTTAAGTTTGTCGCAACAGGCAAGGAGTATCACGCCGACGAAATCGGTGTGCTAAAACTTGATATGATGCCCGGAACCGAACTCTCGGCCGGTAATGTGGGATACATTATTTCTGGTATCAAGACATCAAAAGAGGTGAAAGTAGGTGATACCATTACCCATGTGGCAAATCCATGCGAAAACGCTATTGACGGTTTCGAAGAAGTGAAACCGATGGTGTTTGCCGGTGTTTACCCCATCGATGCTGAAGATTTTGAAAACTTGCGTGCGTCACTCGAAAAATTGCAACTCAATGATGCTTCGTTGACATTCCAACCTGAATCGTCTATGGCATTGGGCTTTGGTTTCCGATGCGGATTCTTAGGATTGTTACACATGGAAATTGTTCAAGAACGCTTGGGCCGTGAGTTTGATATGGATGTTATCACGACTGTTCCCAACGTATCTTATCGTGTATATGACAAGCGAGGCGATATGCTTGAAGTGCATAATCCATCAGGCTTGCCCGATTTGACACTTATAGACCACATCGAAGAGCCATATATCAGGGCTTCGGTTATTACTGCAGCTGACTATATCGGCCCGATTATGACCTTGTGCCTCGGCAAACGAGGTGAACTCGTTAAGCAAGAATATATCTCGGGCAATCGCATGGAGATCATTTTTGACATGCCTTTGGGCGAGATTGTGATTGACTTCTACGATAAACTCAAGAGTATCTCAAAGGGATATGCTTCATTTGACTATCATTTGCACGATTTTCGTGAGTCAAAACTTGTTAAGCTTGACATTCTTCTCAATGGAGAGAGTGTCGATGCGTTGAGCACATTGACTCATGCCGACAATGCAGTGTCGTTTGGTCGTCGCATGTGCGAAAAATTAAAGGAACTAATACCTCGTCAGCAATTTGATATCGCAATTCAGGCAGCAATCGGTGCCAAGATCATCGCTCGCGAAACAATTAAAGCAGTGCGAAAAGATGTGACTGCCAAGTGTTATGGCGGTGATATCTCGCGTAAACGCAAATTGCTTGAAAAACAAAAGAAAGGCAAGAAACGCATGAAACAAATCGGCTCGGTTGAAGTGCCTCAGAAAGCATTCCTTGCAGTGTTAAAATTAGACTAATTCTTAAAACAAATATCATGTCAGAAAAAGTAGAAACATCGGGCTTTCACAAGGTGTATTATGCCGCGAAGAAAGCAATCAGAGTCCATGCATCGGGCGGTAATATTTTGATTGCCGCAACTATCTTGGCCTTCATTATGGCAAACGTGCCTGTAGTTAGTGATTATTACAATGCGTTTTGGCAGCAACCAATGCGCATTCAAATTGGCGATTTCAACGTCTTGAGCCATGGAGGTCACCCCATGACCGTGTTGCAGTTTATCAACGACGCGTTAATGGTGGTATTCTTCTTTACCATTGGCCTTGAAATCAAGCGAGAGGTGCTTGTGGGCGAATTGTCGTCATTGAAAAAAGCCCTTTTGCCCATTATCGCAGCATGTGGCGGTATGATTGTTCCGGTAGTTATTTTCTATTTTTTAAGCAACGGTGCCGATTATTCAAAGGGGGCTGCTATTCCTATGGCAACCGATATCGCATTCTCGCTTGGTGTGCTTGCTATGCTTGGAAAACGTGTTCCCATTGCGCTCAAGGTGTTCCTTACCACACTTGCTGTAGTAGATGATATTGGTGGTATTGTGGTTATTGCCGCTTGTTATACATCGCACATCGAATTTATGATGCTCGTCTATGCTGCTATTTTGATGGGTGTGTTGACATTGGGAACTGTGTTTAAAATCCAAAGCAAGATATTCTATATTTTGATTGGTCTTGTTGTGTGGTTCTTGTTCCTCAACTCAGGTATTCACTCAACAATTGCGGGCGTATTGGTTGCATTCTGTATTCCAGCCTCGCCAGTATTCCCTGTTAAAGATTATGTGAAAAATATTCGTGATGCTATCTCTGATTTCAAAGCATCGGACGATGACAAACTTGGCGAAGGTTACATGTTGACCCCCGACCAGTTGGATAAATTGAAACAGATTGAATCGGCATCGGACAAGGTTATTTCGCCATTGCAAGAACTTGAAGACTCATTGCAGTCAATTGTGAACTATTTTATAATTCCGTTGTTTGCATTCTCTAATGCAGGCGTATATTTGCTCGATTTGGAATTCTCATCAATTTTCCAAGGTGTAAGTTTGGCTGTTATCTGCGGTTTGTTTATTGGTAAATTCTTGGGTATCTTCCTGTTCTCATGGGCAGCTATCAAACTTCGTATCGTAACAATGCCTTATGGCAGTACCTGGAAAATGCTTGCAGCTGTGTCGGTGTTGGGTGGTATCGGATTTACTGTGTCAATGTTTATTGCCAACCTCTCGTTTGTTGACGGTAGCGCCAATGATGCAATGTACCTTGCCAATGCTAAGCTCGGTATCGTAATAGGATCATTGTTGTCGGGCTTTGTGGGCTACTACTTGTTGTCACGAGTATTGCCTAAAGAGCCACAAGTGGCAACTGAAGAATAAAGAAATTTCATTGCGATGGAAGTAGTATATGAAGACAATCATATCATAATAGTCAACAAGGCGTCGGGCGAAATTGTTCAAGGAGACAAAACAGGCGACCGACCCCTTGTAGATATTGTGAAAGATTGGATAAAAGAGAAATATGCCAAACCGGGAAATGTGTTTTGTGGCGTTGTGCATCGTCTTGACCGTCCGGTTAGTGGCTTGGTGATATTCGCCAAAACATCTAAGGCATTGACTCGCATGAACGAGATGTTTCGTAACGGCGAGGTACATAAAACCTATTGGGCTATCAGCCGCAATCAGCCGCCAAAACATGAAGACACTCTCACTCATTATATTACTACAACCGAACGCAACAACAAATCATATGCTTCTTTGACACCTAAAAAAGATGCCAAAGAGGCACGTTTGGCCTATCGCTACATCGCAGCAAGCGACCGCTACCATTTGCTTGAAGTAAACCTCATGACAGGTCGCAAGCATCAAATACGTGTGCAACTTGCCGCGATTGGTTGTGTAATCAAAGGCGACCTTAAGTATGGTGATAAGCGTAGCAACCCCGATGGCAGCATTTCGCTAATGGCCCGCCGTGTGCAGTTTGTGCATCCGGTGTCGGGCAAGGAAATTGATGTTACGGCACCCGTGCCGGCAGGTGACAATCTGTGGCAGGCACTCGAAGCTGGTGTCGAATAAAATCCGATTTAGATAATGAAAAAAGAAGATTTGAGAATAGTGTTCTTGGGAACACCCGACTTTGCGGTCGAAAGCCTCCGTCGCATTCACGAAGGCGGCTATAACATTGTTGGCGTTGTAACAATGCCCGATAAGCCCGCAGGTCGTGGACACAAATTGTTGCATTCGCCTGTAAAGCAATATGCAGTTGAGCACGGATTGTATCTTATGCAACCACCGCGCTTGAAAGCCGATGATTTTGTTGAAGAATTGCGCTCGTTGAATGCCAATCTGTTTGTCGTGATTGCATTCCGCATGTTGCCCGAGGTTGTGTGGTCAATGCCCGAATTGGGAACATTTAACCTTCACGCATCGTTGTTGCCCAAGTATCGCGGCGCTGCTCCCATAAACTGGGCTGTGATAAACGGCGATACTGAAACCGGCGTTACCACATTCTTCTTGAAGCATGAGATTGACACTGGCGACATCTTGCGTCAAGAGCGCATTGAAATTCGCCCCGAGGACAATGTTGGTGACGTGCATGACCGACTGATGATGCTTGGCGCAGAACTCACGTTAGACACTATCGAGCACATTATTGCCGAAGATTTGCGACCTATACCACAAGACGAGATCTTGCAAGGGGCAGAGCCTACACCCGCACCCAAAATCTTCAAAGAAACATGTCGCATCGATTGGACACGAAAAGCTGTTGAGGTGCATAACCTCGTTCGCGGTCTTTCTCCTTATCCCGCTGCATGGACCGAAATTGTTGATGGTGAGGCTGAGCCTATGTCCGCCAAAATTTTTGAAACTGCCGTTGTGGAAAGTGGGGCAGAGATGCATCCCGGAAAGATTACAATCGACGGAAACCGCTTGTTGGTAGACTGTGCCGATGCACGCATTGAAATACTTTCGCTTCAAGCCGCAGGTAAAAAGCGAATGCCCGCAGCCGATTTCTTGCGAGGTTCACGTTTCACAGCTCCTAAGTGTGTGTAAAATCGGATAAAATATTCAGATACAGTTATAAGAAAAGCAACGATCATTGGTCGTTGCTTTTTTTGTCGGTTATGTTAGGTGAAAAGTTTGTGCAAATAATAACCCCGCTAAATCAATTGAAATAGCGGGGTGTAGTATAAGTGAAACTTGTGAAGTCGTTTCGGTGAGTCTTTTTAAAACTCTGGGGATTGTGTTATTTGTTCACTTGGAATTTGTTGATGCCATCGCGAAGGAAAGCGACAACTTGTTGTGCTGCTGCGATACCGGCATTGATGTTGGCTTCGGCAGTTTGCGCACCCATTTTCTTGGGAGTGAAGAATACGCGGTCACCAAATTTAGCTTTGAGCTCTTCGGCTGAATCGGGTTTGATGTCAGCAACATATTTGATGTCGGGACGTTCTTCCATAGCTTTTGCGAGACCTTCTTCGTCAATAACCTCTTTGCGGGCAGTGTTGATGAGAACACCGTTTTTGGGCATGAGTTTAACGAGATCATAGCCAACCGATTTTTTAGTTTCGGCAGTTGCAGGGATATGGAGTGATACAAATTGGTTTTTGCTGTAAAGTTCTTCTACAGAGTGGATGGGTGTTACACCGGCAGCTGTGATTGCTTCGTCGGGGCAGTAGGGGTCGAGAGCCGATACTTCCATTTCAAAGCCTTTGGCGATGCGAGCTACATTGCGGCCAACTTGACCAAATGCGTGGATACCGAGTGTTTTGCCTTTAACTTCTGTGCCTGATGTGCCGTTATACATGTTGCGAACAGCCATAATGGTCATACCGAATACGAGTTCGGCAACTGCATTTGAGTTCTGACCGGGAGTGTTTTGAGCAACTACGCCGTTGGCTTTTGATGCTTCGAGGTCGATGTTGTCGTAACCTGCACCTGCGCGAACAACGATTTTGAGGTTTTTGGCAGCATCAAGAACTTCTTTGTCGACAATGTCGCTGCGAATGATGATGGCATCGGCATCGGCAACAGCGTCGAGCAATTCTTGTTTAGCGGCATATTTTTCGAGAAGCACGAGTTCGTAGCCTGCTTCTTCGATAACTTCGCGAATGCCATTGACAGCAACTGCTGCAAATGGTTTTTCGGTAGCAACTAATACTTTCATATTATATAAATGTGAGATTAGTGTTTTGCTTCAAATTCTTTCATTGTTGCAACGAGAGCTTCAACGCTTTCCATGGGGAGTGCATTGTAGAGTGACGCACGGAAACCGCCAACTGAACGGTGGCCTTTGATACCAACCATGCCTTGTGATGTTGCAAATTCAACAAATTCTTTTTCCAATTCAGCATATTCGGGTTTCATAACGAAGCAAACGTTCATGATAGAGCGGTCTTCAGTTGCGGCTGTACCAACAAACATTTTGCTTGAATCGATTGCATCGTAAAGTTTTGCTGCTTTTTCGATGTCAACTTTTTCGATTGCTTCCAAACCGCCGAGGCTCTTATAGTATTTAAGAGTTTGGAGTGCTGAGAAGATGGGCAATACGGGAGGAGTGTTGAACATTGAACCTTTTTTGAGGTGAGTGCGGTAGTCGAGCATTGTGGGGATAGCGCGTTCAACTTGTCCGAGAGCCGATTCTTTAACGATAACGATAGTTACACCGGCAGGAGCGAGGTTCTTTTGTGCACCAGCATAGATAACATCATATTTAGAAACATCTACGGGACGAGAGAAAATGTCGCTTGACATGTCGGCAACCAAGGGTACACCAACCTCAAGGTCTTTGCGGATTTCTGTACCGAAGATTGTGTTGTTGGTTGTGAAGTGGAAGTAGTCGGCATCAGCGGGAACTACAAAGTCTTTGGGAATATATGAGAAATTAGCGTCTTTTGATGATGCAACTACATCAACTTCGCCAAAAAGTTTTGCTTCTTTGATAGCGTTTACTGCCCATGTACCAGTTTCGAGATATGCTGCTTTCTTTTTCAAAATGTTGAAAGGCACCATGCAGAATTGTGTACTTGCACCGCCACCGAGGAACAATACATGATAACCTTCGGGAACATCAAGTAATTCTTTTACCAATTGGGCTGCTTCTTCGATAACAGCAGTGAATTCTTTGCTGCGGTGAGACACTTCAAGAATTGAAAGGCCTGTGCCTGCAAAGTTGAGAACTGCCTCTGCTGTATTCTTGATTGTGTATTCGCTAAGAATAGAGGGGCCTGCATAGAAATTGTGCTTCTTCATTGCAATATGTTTTAATTGTTGTTTTATGTTCTTGTTATTAGTTTTTAATTTAGATTGGCAAAATTAATAATAAATTGTTTGATAATGAACCAAAATTCAAGAAAAATGCGAATTGAAATGCTTTTTTTCGGGTGTTTGTGATTTTATGCACTTTTTTATGCGTTATTGAAGGCGTGAGGCGCAAAATGTGTTGCCAAAAGTATACAAACAGAATATAAATACAATAATGTTATCGGCATTTATTGCTGATTTTATTGTAAGTCTCAGACCAAGTTATTCGGGTTGTGCAGTTGTGTCTGATGTTTTGTTGCTATTTTCGTCGGCATACCAACGCTGATAGTGTTGGCTATAAATCTTGGCTTCGGTGGCATTGTCGCAGGGGGTCCATAGGATAGTGCCTTGCAGAGCATCGGGCATAAATTGCTGACGCACGAAGTTTCCGGGATAGTCGTGCGAATATTTGTAGTCGGCGCCATAACCAAGTTCGGCCATTAATTTTGTTGGCGCATTGCGCAAGTGTAAAGGCACGGGCTGATTGCCTGTTGCGTTTACCAATTCAAGAGCAGTATTGATGGCTTTATAGGCCGAGTTGCTCTTGGGTGATGTAGCCAAATAGATGGTGCATTCGGCAAGGGGTATTCTGCCCTCTGGCCAACCGATTTTTTTGAGAGTGTCGAAGGTGGCATTTGCGAGTAGCAATGCGTTGGGGTTGGCGAGACCGATGTCTTCTGATGCTGAAATGACCAATCGGCGAGCGATAAATTCGGGATCTTCGCCTCCGGCAATAAGTCGGGCGAGCCAATAAATGGCTGCATTGGGGTCGCTGCCACGAATGCTTTTTATAAGGGCCGAAATGATATCGTAGTGAAGTTCGCCGTTTTTGTCAAATGCCGACGGGTTTTCTTGCAAACGCTTGGTTACCAACTCGTCGTCAATAATCATTTGTTCGTGTGCAGCTGTTGACTGCTCAAGCAAATCGAGAATGTTGAGAAGCTTGCGGGCATCGCCTCCGGCAAAGCGGAATAGGGCAGTGGTGCTTTCGACTTTCACATTGCGACGGCTGAGTATTTCGTCGGTGCTGATTGCGCGGTCGAGGAGTGTGTGCAAGTCGTTGTTGTCAAGAGGTTTCAAGACATATACTTGTGCTCGAGAAAGCAGCGGGCGAATAACCTCAAACGAGGGGTTTTCGGTAGTTGCGCCAATGAGTGTTATGATGCCGCTTTCGACTGCTCCAAGCAGACTGTCTTGCTGTGACTTGTTGAAACGGTGGATTTCGTCAATAAACAAAATGGGGCGGCCCGTAGAAAACATGCTGCGTGAGTCGGCTTTGCATTTTTCAATGACCTCTCTGACCTCTTTTACTCCTGAATGAACTGCGCTCAACGTGTAGAACGGCGAGCTTGTGGTATTGGCGATAATGCGTGCCAAAGTGGTTTTGCCCACCCCGGGAGGACCCCAAAGAATGAACGATGACACTTGTCCCGAATCAATCATTCGGCGCAAAATGCAGTCGGGTCCCACTAAATGGGTTTGACCGATATATTGGTCAATAGTCTTCGGACGGAGCCTTTCGGCAAGAGGTGCATGCATATAGTTTGTCAATTTTATATAGCAAAATTAAGGCAAATAGGCGAGAAAATCAAATCGGTGAGGTGTTAATTGTTTTTAATATCTTTGCAAAACATGTATATGTTATGAGTTTTTTCATTAACTTTACCCTCGCAAGTTGTGCGCTGTTGGCTCAGATAAAGAAAATGTATTGAACCAATGGTTGATATTTCTTGTTTATAAGTATTGAAACATAAACTGATATGAACGAAGAAAACAATAACAAGAAGGTCCCCGGCATGATGAAGTATGTGTTTGGCATCATCATGATATTTATCTATGTGACCATGGGTATACTTGTGTTGTGTGGATATTTTTCGTGGCTTAACGAGTGGCTACGATGGGCCGGAGGTATAATGTTTATTACTTATGGAATTTGGCGAGCCTATCGTTACATTAAAGGCGTGGATTCGCGATTTTAACTGATGATTTTATGAATAAGATAGTTAAATACATAGTATTGTCGTTGGCCGTAGTGCTTGTGAGTTCTTGTGGTGGAAAAATCAAAAAGAACACGAGTACAAATGGTCTTGCGTCATTGGTGTGTGATGAAAGCTTTGAAAATATCTTGAATCAGGAGGTGAATGTCTTTGAGTATATTTATCCTGAGGCTAGCATCATTCCTTATTACACAAGTGAGCGTGCGGCAATCGACTCTTTGTTGCAGTTTAAAACCAAGACTATTGTGGTTTCGCGCGATTTGACAAAGCAAGAACGCGAATACTTGAAAAGCAAAAAACGCAATCCCCGCACTCAAAAAATTGCGGTTGATGCAATTGCGTTGATTGTCAATCCGTCTAACCCCGTAGACCGTTTGTCAAAAAAAGAGATTGCCGAAATTCTCTCAGGCGAAGTGACTGACTGGAACGAAATCAGCCCTAACAAAACAGGAAAAATCACAGTTGTGTTTGACCATGATGGTTCTAGCACAGTGAACTATATGCGTGACTCGCTGCTCAATGGCGGGCTGTTTGGCCCAAATGTATTTGCCCAAAACTCAAATGACGAGGTGTTTGAGGCTGTGCAGAAGATGAAAGGAGCTATCGGTATTCTTGGCGTTAGTTGGATTTCGTCAGATATGCGCAACGCCGATATCTCGACTGAACATCGTGTAGCACAACTTGAAAAAAACGACACTACGATTTCGTCGTTTGACACTCGAGTGAAAGTGCTCAAAGTGCGTCGCGATGATGATATCAAGGCCTATTTGCCCTATCAGGCATATATTTATGACGGAAGTTATCCGTTGTTCCGCTCAATGTACATGACCACAACTGCGGTAAACGGAACAGTGGCCCACGGATTTTATTCGTTTGTGACAAGTTTCCGTGGTCAGAAAATCATTCAGATGACGGGCATATTGCCGGCAACAGTGCAGCCCCGCATGGTTAACCTGAATTAATAGTAAAGAAATCAATAATAAATCAATTAAACATAAAATTAACCTAAGATGAAATTTAAATTTTTGTTATCCCTCGTTTTGGGAGCCGCATTGTCAATGTCGGCACAAGGTTACAAGGACGGTATTGAGTATTACAAAGCCGACCAGTTTGAAAACGCGAAGACTATTCTTACTCGCACTCTCAACGACGCGTCAACCAATCAGTCAGAAGCTTACTTCTACCTTGGTGAAATCGCTCTTCGTAATGGAGACAAAGCAGAAGCTGAATCTTGTTTTGACAAGGGTATCACTGCCGATGCTGCTAATCCCTTCAACTATGTAGGTAAAGCAGAAGTGGCATTGTCTAAAGGTGATAAAAAAACTGCTGACGAATACTTTGGCAAGGCTCGTAGCCTCGGCAAAAAGAATGCAGAATTGCTTACTGCTATCGCTCGCGCTTACTACAACACTGACGCTGTAAAATATGCTCAAGATGTTGTTAAAACAATCGAACGCGCTAAGAAAGCAGACAAAAAAGACCCCTATAACTTGATTCTTCAAGGTGACATCAAGGCTGACGAAAAGAAACCTGGTGATGCTGCAGCATTGTATGAAAATGCAATCTTGTATGATCCCAATAACGTTCCCGCTTATGTAAAATATGCTAATGTGTATTTCCAAGTAAGCCCCGAATTCGCTATCAAAAAACTTGAAGAACTTCTTGAAATTCAACCCGAATCGGCTCTCGCTCAACGTGAACTCGCTGAAAAATATTACCAAAACGACCAATGGGCTAAGGCTGCGGTTGCTTATGGTAAATATATCGAAAACCCCAACCACTTCACTGAAGACAAAGTGCGTTACAGCGTGCTTTTGTACTATGGTCAACTTTATGATGAAAGTTTGAACCTCGCAAACGAACTCCTCGTTAACGATCCCAAAAACTTCCAATTGCACCGTATCGCTTTCTTGAACAAAGCAGCGAAAAAAGACTTTGCAGGTGCTGAAAAACAAGCAGCTGTATTCTTTACTATCGCTACTCCCGACAAGTATTCTTCAAACGACTATGCGTCAATGGGTGATGTTCTCAAAGAACTCGGTAAAGATTCTTTGGCTGTATTTGAATATCAAAAAGCAGTGAATGTTAATCCTGACAACATGGACCTCGTTCGTCAATTGAGTAGCGCATATAACTCTGCTAAAAACTACGAAAAAGCTGCAGAAGTTTATCAACAAATCATTGACGGCGGTAACTACAAAACTAATGACCTCTTCGTATTGGCTGGTCGTTACATGAGCCATGCTTCAACCGAACAAGATTCAGTTAAACGTGAAGCTGCTCTTGCTAATGCAGTTAAATACATTGACGATGTTCTCGCTAAAGTACCTAATGATTACCGTATTTCACAACGTAAAGCTCGTATCTTGATGGTTAAGAACGGTAACAAGCCCAGCGCAGAATCATCAGAAGTTTATAAGTCGGTTCTCGCTATTCTCGATCAAGATCCCGCAAACAAAACTAAACGCGCGAATGACTACATTGAGGCTTATAACCAAATTGCAGGTGCATACATTCTCGTAAATGATAAAGCTAATGCAATTGTTTATTATGAAAAGTTCCTTGATGTTGATCCCAGCAATGAGCCCCTCAAAGCTTATGTTCAAAAACTCAAAGATCAATTGGCAAAAGAGTCTAAGTAATTAGATAGACAATTTAGATATTAGAAATCGCGTTGGCAATTGCCAATGCGATTTCTTTTTTTATCTGTGTGCCAACTTGAAGATTTTTAGTAAATTTGCAGAATTCAAAACAAGCAAAAAACTGCAATATGAAAAAAATAGCGATAACAATATTGTCGATGTGTGCGTTGGCATCAATGTCGGCCCAGAGTAAGATAGACCTATTGGGTCAAGCTCAATTGCGACAACATCGCACGGAACAACGAATGAAAAACGCTGGCGACCAATTAAATCAACTATCGCAAGCTGAAAAATTGGCTGACGAAGTTGTTGTGTTTGTAGCCCTTGAAGACGGAGCATCAGCTTCGGATTTGGTTGAAGACGGCGTAGAGGTTTTGGATAGTCGCGGCGGTTTGGCATTGGTAAGAGTGCCCATTGATCAAGTTGAGCGATTTTCGCAAAACACACTTATTAAAAAGGTGGAGTTTGGAAAAAAAGTGTTGCCTAAAATGGATGTGGCACGCGGTTTCTCGGGTGTTGATATGGCGCATGAAGGAGTAGGTCTTGAACAATCCTATGCCGGCGCAGGTGTTGTAACTGGTGTTTTTGACACAGGTCTTGATCCTAATCACTTGGCGTTTAAGAATGCCGAGCAGACTGAGTCGCGTGTGCGGAGAGTGTGGCGTTATAAGGGTCAAAACGGACTTTTGTCAACTTATGACACACCACAAGAAATCTCTAACTTTTCGACTGATAACACTGCTTCTACCCATGGAACGCATGTGGCAGGCATTATGGCAGGCGGATATTCGGGTAATATGTTTTATGGTGTTGCTCCCGAAGCTGATATCGTGATTGGTTGTGGCGACTTGTATGATGCTAATATTATTCTCGGCACAACCCGAATGATTGACTATGCTATTGAAGAAGGCAAGCCCATTGTTGTGAACTTATCGTTAGGCGTGAATACCGGTCCGCATGATGGGACCGATTATTTCAGCCGTTATATTGATGAACTTGGCAAGGAGGCCGTGATTTGTGTGTCATCAGGCAATGAAGGTACTTTGCCCATAGCCTTGCATCATAAATTCGGACGCAATTCTGATCAGGTTAAAACTTTTGTCAGCCGAATTTCCGATGATGGGCTCTATTATGGCACAATTGATTGTTGGTCGG
The DNA here is from genome assembly GCA_017390185.1 of Muribaculaceae bacterium. Lineage (GTDB taxonomy): Bacteria > Bacteroidota > Bacteroidia > Bacteroidales > Muribaculaceae > RGIG4079. The sequence goes on along the minus strand of JAFPCM010000126.1, from coordinate 10,610 downwards.
CCGACAACTCAGTAGTCAAACTCACGCCGATAATCTATGACTTGGTTGAAGATAAAATTGTATATCAAATGCCCCCATGCGAAAAAAGCACAGGAGGAGAATGGCAATATCTTTCAAGTGCAGATTATTTTGAAGAAGGCGATTTTACAGACCAAGCATTTGATCAAGCATTCCAAGGCTTTATGGGTTATGCGTCGACAGTTGTTAGTGACAACAAACGCTATGAAGTGGCTTTATATCTTTATATGACCGAAACAGCCGATAATAAAGGCCGCTATGTACCCGCTATGATATTTGAAGGAAACGAAGGGCAGCAGATTTATGGCTATTCTGACGGCTCATATGTTCAATTTACTGATAACAATCGTGACGGTTGGTATGCTGGTACCACCAACGGAACTATCAGCAACATGGCGTGTGGGCACAATGTGATTGTTGTTGGCTCATGTGACTCGAGAAACAGTTATAAGACAAAAGACGGCTACACAGCAAGTTATGACGGTGTAAAAATCGATGTGGGCAATGCCTCGGAATTTACAAGTTATGGCGAATTGCTCGATGGCCGCAAATTGCCACATATTTTGGCACCTGGCTGTGTGGTTGTTTCTTCTTATAGCAGTCCTTATATGAAGAGCGCGTTGGCCGCTGGCACCGAGCGTGAGGAATATGCAGCAGCCAAGGTGAGCCTAGACGGAACTGATTATTATTGGGGCCCAATGGTGGGAACTTCAATGGCTTCACCCTTTATGGCGGGAACTGTAGCATTGTGGTTGCAAGCAAATAATGAGTTGACTGTGCACGATGTCCTGGATATTGCTTCAGAAACTGCAACAAAAGCAGAATCAACGATTGATCCGATACAAAGCGGCGCAGGTCGAGTGAGTGTGTTCAACGGTTTGAAGAAAGTGTTGAATGACGCAACCGGCATAGGTGAAATTGTGGCAAATCCGTCTGAAAAATTCTTGTTGCAACCTGTTGGTGAAAAATCGTTTGAGGTGTTTGTCGCTGGAGAAAACGGTTTTGATGTTTTAGTATGTGACATGAGTGGCCGAGTTGTTAAACAACAAAATGCAACGAGCAACAGTTGTGTCGTTGACATGAGTGGTCTTGTCCAAGGAATTTATGTGTTGACGGTGCAATGTGGAAATTCACATCACACAAGTCGCATCGCGCTGAAATAGCCGCATGAAAAGGTTAATTGCGTCTGCATTATTATTGTTGTCGTTGTGCTGCTTGATGGCTCAAGGGCAACTGGATTTGCGCAGCCGCAATATTGTGAGGGCATTAGCCAACGAGCCCGATAGTCAACTGCGATATGTGTCATCGGTGATAAAGGTTGCCGATGAGGCTGTTTTAGACAGTCTGCACGATATGGGTGTGAAGATAATCAACCGTCGCGACGAATTGTTGTTGGCGTTTATTCCCATACACGCGATTGACCGCATTGAAGGGCTTTCAAATGTGTCAAGCTTTAGTGTGGGTCGACAATCGTTGCCGCTAATGGATGAAGCGCGACCGATGTGTGGCGCGACTGATGTGATGCAAGGAGAGGGCTTGCCTCGATGTTATGATGGTACGGGCATTGTTGTCGGTTTTTCTGATATAGGTTTTGACCCCAATCACCTCAATTTCTTGGATAGCGGTGGCAAATCGCGCGTTAAGCGGGTTGTTAATTATGTTGACTCGGTAGGCGAGATTGTTGATATAGAGAGCACTGACGAAATATCTCGTTGGTTGACCGACCGCACCGAAGAATATCATGCTACACATGTCGGCGGAATTTTGGCGGGCTCATATCGTGGAAACGGATATCATGGTGTGGCAACAGGAGCCGAAATCGTTGCAACTACAAGCGAATTATATAACGGCTCGATACTCGCAGGCGTTGAAAATATTGTAGAGTATGCCCGCAATGCAGGTCTGCCCGCAGTGGTCAACCTTTCGTTAGGTTCCTATAACGGGCCGCATGATGGCACTGATTTGTTTTGCCAATATCTTGACCGCATAGGCGAGGAGGCCATAATTTGTATTTCGGCAGGGAACGAGGGCACAAAACAAAACTCGCTATCAAAAACTTTTGCAGCAAACGATACCGATCTCAATACATTTATTTGCAACCGTTCGTGGGACTTGATACACATTGACGGCATGTCTGATTTTTGGAGTGCCGATTCAAGTGCTTTCAGCGCAAAAATGTGTATTTATGACTGTCTCGAAAAGAAAATCGTGTATCACTCGCCATCTGTCGGTGGTAATACAGATGTTGACGAATTGGGCATTGCTTCGGCCGAAGTTGCGGAGAAAGAAGATATTAGTGTTGAGGTGTTTGATAGTTGCTTTGTAGGGTATATGCGATTGTATGCCCAACTCGACAGTGAGAATAACCGCTATAATATGGTCTTTGACTATGATGTCGAGAACTTTAAGTTTAATCAGCAATGGGGCCGTTATTGTCCGGGCATAATGATAGAGGCACGTGCCGGTATGAGAATTGACGGTTATGCCGATGGATCTCGTTCGTGTTTCCGTGCGATGGGCATGGCAAATTTTGTCAACGGCAACAGCGACCGCTCTATTAGCAACATGGCTTGCGGACAGAATGTGATTGTTGTCGGCTCATGCAATTCTCGCGACAAAGTGCCGTTGATGAATGGTGCCGAAATAGATGTGACCGAATCGGTGGGCACGGTGTCAAAGTTCTCGGGTTACGGTACGCTTGCCGACGGTCGTAGCTTGCCGCATGTCTGTGCACCAGGCAACATGGTTATATCCTCAATTAGCGGTGCATATATCGAACAGCAAAACGATGACATTAGGTCAAAAGTTGTGGCTGTTGTTGACGACGGCATGCGTCAGCATCATTGGTATGCATTAAATGGCACATCAATGTCATCGCCTTATGCTGCGGGCGTTTATGCGTTGTGGTTGCAAGCCGACCCTACGCTCACTGTTGATGAGATTAGAGAAATTACGATAGCTACAGCCGATAGATCAGCCTCCGATATTGCAGACCCGCGATGGGGTAGCGGCCGTTTAAACGCGTTGGCGGGAATGAAGGAAGTGTTGTCGCGCACAAACATTGATGCCGTTGACAGTGTGAATGATGTGATTGTGACCAACGACGGCGGCAAACAATTTATTGTTCAGACATTGACTTACGCCGTAGGGCAAGTAATAGTTTATGGCGTGGACGGTGTGGCGGTTTTGGCCGATAAATATGATTCTGATTACGTGACTGTCGATATGTCGGCTATGCCCGCGGGCGTCTATTTGATGGAAATTGTTAGCGGCGGTAAACGCTACATAAGGCGCATTATGGTAAGATAGTGCCTTTTTGATGAGAAAAGAGTCCATTGTTTAATGAGATACGAAAAAAAAGTCTTAAATTTGTTAGTTGAAATAATTTGACGAAAATTGATATGAAAAATCTCATTCAGCGAACTATATTCGGAGCGATTTATATAGCCACAATCATTGCGGCATTGACATTGTCGGAATGGGTGTTTTTGGCAGTTTGCGTAGTGTTCACTGTGTTTGGCACAATGGAGTTTTACAACTTGTCAAATGGTCGTGAGAATGTGAAATTGTTGCCAAAGGTGCTTGATGTGTTTGGCGGATTGAGCATGTTGTGGCTTGCAGTATCGCTTACATCAACAAGCAATTCGGTATTGCCTGTTATGGGCGAGACGGCGGCATTTTTGCCTTTGATGATTTATATGATTAGTCGCATTGTTGTGCAACTTTATACCAAAGAAAACAATCCTCTCAACAATTTGGCTTATTCGTTTATGAGCCTTTTATATGTGGCATTGCCTGTGGCATTAATGTCGGTAATCTATTACGGATTTGGCGGCGCATCATTGCTTTTGGCAGTGTTTATCATGATATGGTGTAACGATACAGGTGCCTATGTTATCGGTTCAAAGTTTGGACAGCATGGCCGTTATCGCTTGTTCCCTCGTATTTCGCCCAAGAAATCGTGGGAAGGTTTCATTGGCGGCATCTTTTTCTCGGTTGTTGCAGCCGTGTTGATGAGCTTGTTTATGGACAACATGTTGTCAATGCCGTTGATGATCGGTCTTGGCTTTTTGGTGTCGATTTTTGCAACATGGGGCGATTTGGCCGAGTCGTTGGTTAAGCGCACCGTAGGCGTTAAAGACTCGGGTAAATTTATGCCTGGACATGGCGGTATCCTTGACCGTATTGACTCATTGCTGCTCGTTATCCCGGCAATGTTGTGCTATTTGATGATATGTATATAATGAAATGATAAAACAAAATAGAATATGAGTGACCAAAGATATAACATGCGAGGCGTTTCTGCATCAAAAGAAGATGTTCACAACGCGATTAAGAATGTAGACAAGGGTCTTTATCCCAAAGCATTCTGTAAAATTATTCCCGATATTTTGGGCGGTGATGAAGAGTATTGCAACATTATGCACGCCGACGGCGCTGGCACAAAATCTTCATTGGCCTATATCTATTGGAAAGAAACAGGAGATATCAGTGTGTGGAAAGGCATTGCCCAAGATGCATTGATCATGAACATCGATGACTTGTTGTGTGTGGGTGCTACCGACAATATCTTGGTGTCATCAACAATCGGTCGCAACAAGCACCTTATCCCCGGCGAAGTGATTGCCGCAATTATCAACGGTACAGAAGAGCTGCTTGCCGAATTGCGCGAAATGGGTGTAAGTATTTTCAGCACAGGCGGTGAGACTGCCGATGTTGGCGACTTGGTGCGTACAATCATCGTGGACAGCACAGTTACTTGTCGCATGAAACGTAGCGATGTAATCAACAATGCCAATATCAAAGGTGGCGATGTAATTGTTGGTCTTGCGTCTTATGGTCAAGCAGCTTATGAAAAAGAATATAACGGTGGCATGGGTAGCAACGGCTTGACATCGGCTCGTCATGATGTGTTTGCCAAATATCTCGCCGAAAAATATCCTGAAAGTTACGATTCGGCAGTACCTGCTGAATTGGTGTATTCAGGTGGTGCAAAACTCACCGATGAGGTGGAAGGTTCGCCCATCAATGCCGGCAAATTGGTTTTGTCACCAACTCGCACATATGCTCCTGTAATCAAGAAATTGCTTGACGAAATGCGTGATAAGATTCATGGTATGGTTCACTGCTCAGGCGGCGCGCAAACCAAGATCATGCACTTTGTAGAAAACAAGCATGTAATCAAAGACAACTTGTTCCCCGTACCTCCCTTGTTTGAACTCATCAGCAAAGAATCGGGAACAGATTGGGCTGAAATGTACAAAGTGTTTAACATGGGTCATCGTATGGAAATTTATCTTAGCCCCGAAGATGCTCAACGCGTAATCGAAATTTCTGAATCTATGGGTATTCCTGCGCGCATTGTTGGTCGTGTTGAAGACGCAGAGAAAAATCACCTCACAATCATTTCAGAAAAAGGTACATTTGAATATTAGAAATATAGCAAAATCGGCGCTGTTTATAGCGATTGTCATGGCCGGACTGTTATCGTCTTGCCGAGGTGGTCACGGAAAAACGGGAGCCGACGAAGTTGATACAATAGGCCGACTCCCAGATACTCTGAGGGTCGGCACTTTGTATAGCCCTACATCATACTTCATATTCAAGGAAGAAAAAATGGGCTATGACTATGATATGGTCAATCGCTTTGTTTCTGATAAAGGCTTGGTGCTCGATTTGAAGGTGGCGACGAGCCTGAACTCAATGATTGCTATGCTTGATTCGGGTCAGATTGATTTGGTGGCTTATGAAGTGCCTATAACTGCCGAGTATAAGCAAAAAGTTATGCCATGTGGCGTGGAGAATATCACGCATCAGGTGTTAGTGCAGCCTCGAAAATCGGCCGATGGTCGCATCGATGATGTGACACAATTGGTGGGTAAAGATGTGTGGGTTGAGAAAGACTCAAAGTATCAGCATCGCTTGCAAAATCTTAATAACGAGCTTGGAGGCGGCATAAACATTCATTTGATAGACCGCGATACGCTCATAACCGAAGATTTGATAGAAATGGTGTCGGAAGGCAAAATCGGTTTGACGATCGTTGACAGTGATATAGCCCAATTAAACAAGACCTATTATGGCGATCTTGATATTACTTTGCAAGTGTCGTTCCCGCAACGCGCATCATGGGGAGTATCGCCTAAGAATGCGTGGTTGGCCGATTCGATTAATGATTGGATTAAAGGCGAGCGGCCCCAATCTACACAATCATGGCTGCTTAAACGATATTTTGAACTGAGCAAGAGCGAGCCTTCGGTGGCAAACTTTAAATTTAAAGATGGCCGCATCTCTCCCTATGACGAGATTTTCAAGAAATATGCTGCCGAAATAGGTTGGGACTGGCGTTTGCTTGCATCGCAAGGCTTTTCAGAGAGCCGATTTGATACAACTGTTGTTTCGTGGGCCGGCGCGCGAGGAATAATGCAGATTATGCCATCAACAGCGCGTGCATTTGGTCTCGAAGCCGATCGCATAGCAAATCCAGAGGCTAATATTGCGACTGCTGTCAAGATATTGAAATCATTAAATCGCTCGTTGCAGAAATATGTCCCCGACGATGTTGAGCGTCAAAAATTCATTGTTGCAGCCTATAATTCGGGTATAGCCCACGTATATGACGCTATAGCGTTGGCGCAAAAATATGGCAAAAATCCGCAACTATGGGATGGCAATGTTGCCGAAACTATTTTAATGAAGTCAAAGCCAGAGTTTTATAACGATTCGGTGTGCAAGTATGGATATTTCCGCGGCAAGCAAACTGTAACTTATGTGGCTCAAGTGATGAATTTTTATGAAAAAAGCAAGAAAGAAATCAAATAATAATTTATATCTTTGGAAAAATTTTAATTACTAACATAAATCACAACCAAAATGAAAAAGAAAACTCTTAGTGTGGCCCTTGTTATGGCGTTGGTTGGTTCAATGACCTTGTCATCTTGTATCGGTAGTTTTTCATTGACTAAGAAAGTGCATGAATGGAACCAAAATCTCGGTAACAAATTTGTAAATGAATTGGTGTTCATCGCGTTTTGTATTGTTCCCGTGTATGAAGTTGCTGCATTTATCGACGCAATTGTAATTAACTCTATTGAATTCTGGAGTGGCTCAAACCCCGTTGCACAAGGCAAAAAAGTGATTGATGGCGAAAATGGTCGTTATTTGGTAGAATGTGACGGCAAAGGCTACACAATCAAAAGCGAAACTGACGGTAGCATCGTTCGTCTCGACTTCACTGAAGAGGACAAATCATGGAGCGTAACAGCTAATGGCGAAACTCACACATTCATGTCATTTGTTGATGAAGACCATGTGAAAATGATTACACCCGAAGGTGATTATCAAATCGTTGAATTGTCACAAGCTGGTTTGTATGCCTATAAGAGCATCGCTTCTGCAACTAACTTTGCAATGAACTAATTGTAACCCAATTGTTCAAATAATCTATAGCCGAGGAGTATTCTTCTCGGCTATTTTTGTGATTGTATCTGAAGGTTGTGATACGGCTGCTTATAGTTGTGGTTTTCATATTTTTGGGGTATAGTGTTGTTTGTAGATTATTCTTTTTGTATCTTTACAAAATTAAATCTAACAAGCCAAAACATGATGAAGAAGACCTTAATTTCGTTGGCGATGTCGGGACTCTTTGCAGTATCGATGATGGGCCAAAGTGTGATTAGAGTAAACCAAATGGGTTATCTCGAAGACGATGTCAAAGTTGCAGTAATGCTAGTTGATAAAGCCGAAAATGTTATCCCGACCAAGAAATTCAGTAAGATTAAAATTGTTAACGCTGCGACAAACAAAACGTACGCGGTTGATAAAGTAACTGAAACTCAGGCATGGGAACCGATGGCACAATCGTTGCGAATTGATTTCAGTTCCATAACTGAGCCGGGAGAGTATTATATTGAAGCATTAGGCACTAAGTCGGGCGCTATTAAGATTGATGACAGTACATATAAGGGAGCACAAGAAATTCCGTTATATTATATGCGTCAGCAACGATGTGGTTACAATCCGTCGTTACAAGATTCGTGTCACCAACACGACGGCCGTTTGGTGTTGAGTGGGGCCAATGACGGTATGCACATAGATGTGCGTGGCGGATGGCATGATGCTTCTGACTATTTGCAATATCTTACCACATCGGCCAATGCTGTATATCAAATGCTGTTTGCTTACACTCAATCTCCGCAAGTGTGGGGAGACGAGTTTGATGCAGCCGGTCATAAGGGCGCAAACGGAATACCCGATATTCTCGACGAGGCTCGTTGGGGCTTGGATTGGATGGTGAAAATGAATCCGAGTGATACATTATTCCTTAATCAGATAGCCGACGATCGCGACCACCGTTTTGCTGGCCTGCCTTCTGAAGACCCTGTTGATTATGGCTGGGGAGCAGGAAAAGACCGCCCCGTATATCCTTGTTGCGGTGAACCTTATGGCTTGTCTAAATATCGCAACGACAGCAAAGGTCTTGCTTCATCGGTAGGTAAGTTCTGCTCATCATTTGGCTTGGGAGCTCAAGTGTTTGAATCAATTGATCCCGATTTTGCCAAAGAACTTAAACGTCGTTCAGCCAACGCCTATGTTGTTGCAAAAGCTAATCCTGGAGCATGTCAAACAGCGTCGTGCATTTCTCCCTATTATTATGAAGAAGATAATTATGTCGATGATATGGAACTCGCTGCAGTACAGATGTATAAGGCAACAGGTAAAGATAGTTATCTGCTCGATGCTGTAGAATATGGCCGTCAAGAACCTGTAACTCCCTGGATGGGTGCTGATTCGGCACACCATTATCAGTGGTATCCGTTTGTCAACATCGGCCATGCCATTCTCGCATTGGATAAAAACAAACGAGTGAGCAGCGAGTTTATTCGCAACATGCGTTCGGGCTTGCAAAGAGTTGCCGATCGTGCCAATGGCAATGCGTTCATGCATGGCATTCCATTTATTTGGTGCTCAAACAACTTGACCGTGGCGTTTGTCACCCAAGCAATATTGTATCGTGAAATTACCGGCGACCAAACTTATCGTGAGATAGAGACCGCAATGCGCGACTGGTTGTTTGGCGTAAATCCGTGGGGTAAATGTATGATTGTCGGTCTTCCTGCTCATGGCGACTATCCTCGAGACCCGCACTCGGCTTTGACCGACCAACATCAGATACAAGTTACCGGCGGTATTATAGACGGCCCGGTATATTGCAATATCTTCAAGTCGTTGAAAGGCGTTCATCTTCGTAATGTTGACAAGTATGCAGCATATCAAAACTCTACTGTGGTATATCACGATGATTATGCTGATTATTCAACAAATGAGCCAACAATGGACGGTACTGCATCAATGACGTTCTTTTTGGGCTATTTAGCCTCTAAAGCCAATGCTAAATGATGAGAACGTTTAGGAATTTATTATTGACGTTGTTGTGTGCAGTTGCTGTGGTAGCAAGTGCTCAAGTAAAAGACTCATTGCCGGCTTTGCATAGACCGTTGAATATCCCTTTGGTGTTAAGCGGTAATTTCGGTGAGTTGCGTAGCAATCACTTTCACTCTGGAATAGATTTTAAGACGCAAGGTAAAACCGGATTCCGCATCTATTGTGCTGCTGACGGCTATGTGTCGCGAGTTTTGGTCTCACCATGGGGATTTGGTCGTGCAGTGTATGTAAATCATCCTTCAATTGGTTTGACAACTGTATATGGACACCTTGAATCTTTTGCCTCAAAAATTGACAAAATTGTAGTTGCCGAGCAGTATGCCAAAGAATCGTTTGCCATAGATATGACTTTTGGCGAAGGCGAAATTCCGGTAAAGAAGGGCGAAATAATAGCTTTTAGTGGAAACTCTGGCTCATCAGGAGGTCCGCATTTGCACATGGATGTTCGCGACCTTGCAACAGGCGATGCCCTTGACCCTTTGGCTTATTATAAGAATTTGTTGGAAGATAAAGTTAAGCCCGAATTGCGATTGTTGGCACTCTATCCCTACGACAGTGGGGGCTTGGTAAACGATACGACAGTTGCCGATTATCGCTTGCCAGCCGACATTGCAAAGCCATTTACTGCGTGGGGTCGGGTAGTGCCTGGAATTAAGGCCTATGACAAAATGACCGGTGTGAACAATATTTTCGGTATTAAATACTTGACATTGTATGTTGATGGCAAGATGTTTTATAAGCGAACAATCAATAGGTATGCTTTCAGCCAAACGCGAGCCGTAAATACTCTGTTTAACTATGCCGATAAGAAAAACTCATGGGTTATGGTTACCGATGTGCCGTCAAGTCAACCTCTTGACGATATGATTGAAACCGATGCGTCGTGTGGTGTGCTGACTATCGACCAAGAACGAGATTATAAGTGCCGATTTGAGATGTGCGATATCTATGGTAATAAATCGCGTGTGGATTTTGTGATTAAAGGAAAACGCGGTGATATTCCCGAGAAATTATTTGCCGGAACGCAGTTCCATTATGACGGTTATAATACCTATAACATGAATGGATTGTATGTGCATTTTCCTGTGGGTACATTTTATGATGACATAGATTTCACAGCCAAATCAACTCCCGATTCAAGATATTAT
>JAFPCM010000125.1 GCA_017390185.1 Muribaculaceae bacterium | reverse complement strand
TGCTCTCGTCGGTGATAGCACGCCACAAGATGTCTTTAAGAGCCGAGATACCCATGCCTGTGACCGATGAAATGAACACGTGGGGTAGGTCTTCGGGCAATTCTTTCTCGATTTCGGCGATGAGCTCGTCGTCGAGCATGTCGCTTTTTGAAATGGCGAGTACTCGTTGCTTGTCAACCAGATCGGGGTTGAATTGAGTCAATTCGCGCAACAGAATTTCATATTCGGCCTTGATGTCGTTGGCGTCGGCGGGGACCATGAATAGCAATACAGCATTGCGCTCAATATGGCGCAAGAATCTTAATCCCAAACCTTTACCTTCGCTTGCGCCCTCAATAATGCCGGGAATGTCGGCCATCACAAATGAGCGCGCATCGCGATAGGAAACGATGCCTAATTGAGGCTCCATTGTGGTAAACGGATAGTCGGCAATTTTGGGGCGAGCGGCCGAAACCGATGAAAGCAAAGTTGATTTACCTGCATTGGGGAAGCCTACAAGACCCACATCGGCAAGCAGTTTCAATTCGAGGATAACGCTCTTTTCAATGGCTGGTTCGCCTGGTTGAGCGTATCGGGGAGTGCGGTTGGTTGCCGATTTGAAGTGCCAGTTTCCGAGGCCGCCGCGACCGCCGCGAAGGAGCTTTACCTCTTGTCCGTCGTCGGTTACCTCACACAAGTATTCGCCGCTTTCGGCTTCGAAAACGACTGTTCCGCAAGGTACATCAACAATGACATCATCACCATCTTTGCCAAACGAGCGTCCGCCGGTACCGCTTTGTCCGTTGCCGGCAAAGATGTGTCGACGATAGCGCAAAGGCAAGAGTGTCCACATGTTTTTGTTCCCTCGCAATATGATGTGACCGCCACGACCACCGTCGCCACCATCAGGACCGCCTTTGGGTACATATTTGGCACGGTAGAAGTGTCGAGAACCAGCGCCGCCTTTACCAGAGCGGCACAATATCTTTACATAGTCGATAAAATTAGAATCTGCCATAATTTCTTCGTTTTAGTGTGTTAGACATATTATCGAAAAAGGAAAGGATAATACAAAGTTACAAAAAAAGACTGAAAAAATCATTGGGCTATTGTCAAAATGTGAAATATAGTATATCTTTGCGAGTGAATAACGGGAAACACGTGAGAATCGTGTGCTGTCGCGCAACTGTGAAAGCCACTATGTGGTAAAGCCAGGAACCGGGGCCGATGAAAGGGCGGCCGTTTAGTCACTTTCGCACGAAAAGTGGGGCTATATCACATATATTACATTAGGGACGAAATTCCCGTAACAGAGTGATTGTCATCATCTAACAAGGCGCAGTGGCTATAGATGAGTGACAATTTTTTTATGTAATAACGATATAAAAACTTTATGAAATGAAAACTCTGAGAACTGTCGGGAAATGTGTTGTAGCCATGTTTGTGGCTACGTCAATGGTGGCTTGTGACAATGGTGACGAGCCGACCGATGACATCGTGTTAAACTTGTCAAAATGCAGTGTCAACTATGAGGCTAATGGTGCATGGGTTGATGCTTATAATGTAGATGTAACGCAGGTGGAACTTGGCGGATTTGAATTCTCACATACAGGTATCGCTACAGAATGGGATGGCATTGTATATACGTCTTATTACGGATTTGTGCCGTCGCGTTCAAGTGATAATGCCGATCATTCAAGCGATGATTGGGTGCAGTATCAATGGGGGTCGATTACAGGAGGCGGAGTTAGCGGTAAAGGTTCTCCCTTTGTGCTCGGATCGTGGAATGTAATGGAAGACTTGTCGACTGTGCCTGCTCCTTATCTGTCAATAACCTATGGCGGACAAGCGTTTGATCCCGAAGAAGTGTATATAACCAATAGTGCTTATGGTTATTATGCCATGAAAAACGGCACATCGTTTAATAAACAGTTTGGTGCCGACGATTGGATGTACTTACACATCATTGGCGTCAAAGGCGGTGTTGAAACCGGCAAGGTTGATGTCGCGCTTGCTGCTAACGGACAGTTGCTTGACCGATGGGAACGTGTTGGTCTTGACGCGTTGGGCGATGAGGTGGATATGATCTATTTCCAATTCTCTTCATCAGATAGCGGCCAATGGGGCATGAACAATCCTGCATATTTCTGTCTCGACCGCCTCAAAATCAAATTAACAGATAACACAACAATAAGGTAAAATTATAGTTTAGGGAATATTATTATCCTATTTAGTCAGAGTTGCGATGTGAATCGCAGCTCTGACTTTTTTTGAGATGGTTCAACGCTTTATGTGAATGTGATGAAAAAAAGTGGGCAATGTGATTGCACTTTGCGAAATAATTGTTAACTTGCGGCATCGTTTCAATTTGACGACTGACCTTTAATAAAACCATGAAATATGGCTGTAATAGGCATAGATTTAGGCGGAACCAAAGTTGCTGCGGCTGTTTTTGACAGTGTAGGCAATATATTGGCCAAAGAAGTGAAATTATTAAACGGCGCGCAAGGCGAAGAAGTGGGACAACTCATAATTGATGTTATCCGCATGTTGATGTCATCAACTTCGGTGTGTGGAATTGAGGCAATAGGGGTTTGTGTCCCAGGTATTGTGTATTCCAAAAAAGGCACTGTGTGGGCTCCAAATATCCCGGGTTGGAACGACTTCCCTCTAAAACGGATTATCGAGAACGCTATAGGAACCACTCAAATAACTGTGAGTATTGAAAGCGATCGCACATGTTATGTATTGGGAGAGGTGTGGAAAGGAGGTGCCAAAGGATGTCAGAATGTAATTTATTTGGCAGTTGGCACAGGCATTGGAGCCGGAATACTGATAGACGGAAGAGTTTTGCACGGACACAGTGATATTGTTGGTGCCACAGGTTGGATGGCTCTTCAAAATCCCTATAGTGATGATTATATCCCATGTGGCTGTTTCGAGCATTTTGCATCGGGCAATGGTATTGCTTTGCAAGCTCAAAAAATCCTGTGTGGCAAACCTGATTATGACGGACCGCTTGCCTTGAAAACTGTAAAAGAAATTACTTGCAAAGATGTTTTTGCCGCCTATGAACAAGGAGATGTCATATCCCGACAAGTTTTAGACAAGGCCATTGAAATGTGGGGAATGGGGGCTGCCAATTTGGTGAGCTTGCTCAATCCCGAAAAATTTGTTTTTGGCGGAGGTGTATTTGGCCCGGCCAAGAAATTGATACAAAGGATATATGAAGAAGCCTGTAAATGGGGGCAGCCAATATCAATGAAACAGGTGCAGTTTATGGCATCGGAAATTGATGGTGAGGCCGCTTTGTATGGCGCAGGCTATTTGGCTATAAGAGAATCTAATAACCCAAGATAAAACAACTCTGTATGGAAAAGAAATATTCGACCAAACTCGTGTTTATGGCAGCATGTGTGGGAATGTCGTTTTTTGGCGTTACCATGCTCTCGTTGGGTCCCATCCTCGGACCGCTGAATGCTGTTGTAGAGGGAGCAAATGCGCTTCCGTCAACAATGTCGATAGGTATAATTATCGGCACAATCTTGTTTGGACCTATTGTTGACAAGTTTGGGTATAAAAGTCTGCTCATCTTGGCTTCGATATGTGCATTGGCTGGAGTTCAAGGCCTTGCTAACTTTGCAGATATCAAGTGGTTGCATTGCTCTATTTTCTCTTTGGGTTTTGGCGGTGGAATTCTCAATGGCTTGACAAACGCGTTGGTGTCAGATATTTATGATGACAAAAAACGAGGAGGCCGATTGGGATTGTTGGGCGCATTTTATTGTGTAGGCGCTCTATTATGGACTTTGCTCAACTATTTTATACCCGATTTCAGAATTCCGTTGGGCGCAATGTCTATTGTGATGGTGCTGTTTATTGTAGCATTCTTCTTTATCGCATTCCCGCAGGCCAAGCCGCAAGGAAGTGTGTCGGTAAAAAAATCATTGGGCTTGTTGAAATATCCGGCATTGCTGTTGTTTGCAGTAGTGTTATTCTTTCAGTGTGCATTTGAGGGCACAAGTGGCAATTTTACTGTGCAGTATTTAAACCACATGGGAGGCATGGATAATGCAACTGCGACATTAGCAATGACATGTTACACAATCGGAATGATGGGTGGTCGTTTGCCGTTGGGTCGCATAATGGGTAAGTTGAAAGAACTTGGCACTTTGTATCTGTATCTAAGTGTCGCCTTTGCCGGCGTGATTTTGTTTTATGCCTTTGCCGATAGTGTTGTTGCGGCTTATGTGGCTATGGCATTGATCGGTTTTGGTGCAGGGGCAACTTTTCCGGTGGTGCTTAATTTTATTGGAGGGGCGTTTAAAGACCTCAGCGGAACAGCGTTTTCAATAGCATTGTTTATCGGATTGTGTGGACAGTCTATTGGTAACAGTTTTATGGGAATGCAGTTTGACAGCTTGGGCTATATAGCCTTGCCTATAACATTGATAGCATGCGTGGTGGTGATGGTAATGCTTGTGCCACTTGCTGTTAAGTTTACGAAAAAATAAAAACAAGAATAATAAAACCTTAAAAATTAAAAGAAATGTTAGCTAACGAATGGAAAAAGAACGCAATTAGCGTTATGGACAAAATTGAGGAAACTCAGATGGACAATATCAGAAAAGTCGCTGAGGTGATGGCCGATACAATAGAGGCCGGTCGATGGGTACACACTTTTGGCTGTGGTCATGCAAACCTTCCTATCGAAGAAATGTATCCTCGCATTGGAGGCTTTGTAGGTTTCCACCCTCTTTGTGAACTCCCTCTCACTTTCTTCACTCACATTACTGGCGAAATGGGTATTCATCAGTTCTTGTGGTTGGAACGCGCCGAAGGCTATGGCCAGTCAATCATGAAAAGCTGGAATTTTGATGAAAAAGACGTGGTGTGGATATTCTCTCACACTGGTATCAATGCCGTTAATATCGACGTTGCTCTTGAAGCTAAAAAGCGTGGCATGAAAGTTATCGTATTCGGTTCGGCTTCAGAAACAGGTGATAAAGTGCCTCGTCACTCTTGCGGTAAAAATCTTTTCCAAATCGCCGACTATGTAGTTGACACTTGCTGCCCGATTGTTGATGCATCTTGCCAATTGAAGAAACATCAAGATAAGGTGGGCCCTCTTTCAACAATGGCGTCGGTTACCACTGTTTGGATGACAATTTGCACTGTTGCCGAAATTCTTGAAGAGCGTGGTGTGAAACTTTATATTCACCCCTCACACAATGTGCCTGGTGACACTACTGCTCACGAACGTTTGGATGCATGTATTGCCGAGTACAAAAAACGTTCAGCAGGATTGTAATCAATAGGAACTAATGCTAAAAAAGGCCGAATTCAGAAGGATTCGGCCTTTTTTTATAGAGATATAATTGCGTTATTGCTTTTCGGCTTCAATGACGTCAAACATGGTCTTGAACGAGTAACCTTTGCTTTTGAGTGTGTCGATAATTTCGCCGAGATAAGTGTATGGTCTATCAGCATCGGTTCTGTCGGGGTAGTTCATGGCGTGTATTAACAGAATCAAACCGTTAAAGGTGTTTTTTTGCTCATATTCCCAAAGATGATTCAATATCATTTCGGTAGAGTGGTAATTTTCAGATCCGGGACTAGTCCAGTCCATACCTGTCAGAAGACCATGGGTGGGGTTTACCAATTTGTAGCCCATGTCTTTCATTACGTCAACGGCTTTTTGGTCATACAATTCATAGGGAGGGATAAGCCAGCAATATTGCTCTTTTGTAAGACCGAAACTTTCCAACCTGTTTTCCATGATTGCAAAGTCGGCTCTTAACGAATCTTCGCTGACCAAAGAGATGTTGCGGTCGTTTTCATCACAAAGCAAGAGGTGGGCATAAGAGTGTGACGATAGATAGTGTCCCTCGCTGATGATTCGGCGCACAGGCTCGTGGTATTTCTCAACATCAAAACATACTCCTGTTGGGAAGAAAGAGCCTTTTACACCTTTTTCGCTCAGCGTGTTTAGAACGGGAGTCACGCCGTCGAAATTCTCAAAACGGCCAGAATCGGCATGGCTGTAATGTCCGGTGAAAACTAAATAGACCTCTTTGTTTTGAGGGTTGATTTTTTCCACAACGCCATATTCGTCTGTGACAAACGATGGTGTCGCGTTTTTGTTGGTGCATTCACAAGTGGCTTGAGCCAAAAGCACCAAGGCCATAATTTTTAGAAGATTTTTCATGGTTTAGGTTTTAATGTTGATACTGCAAATATAGTATAATTATTTCAATTGCCGACACAACTATACCATTAATGAATGAAACAGCGTATTTTGCCGCTATGGCTCGTTTGAAAACGGAGATAATGGC
>JAFPCM010000124.1 GCA_017390185.1 Muribaculaceae bacterium | reverse complement strand
TGTTTTGCCGGCTCCACTCGGACCCACAATCGACAAAATCTCGCCACGGTTAATGTCGAGGTCTATGCCTTTAAGTACTTGCAATGTACCAAAATCGCGGGTGATGTTTTTAATGCTTATCATATTTTCTGATTGGTCATTCGGTTTACTACATAAGATGCAAGCATTATGCCAAATGTCGCCGGGAGCCATGCCACCGTGCCAAAACTTGACACTTTATTTTGCATTTCATCGGTTAATGTCAATGCCGAGCGTCGAGCCTGCTCGGTGCTGAACACACATTTGACGCCGCTTGTAATGCCGCGGTCTTTGAGTCGCTGACGCACCACGCGCGCCAATCCGTCGTGATAGGTATCGGCAATGTCGGCATACATTACCTTTGTGGGATCGATGCGACCTCCTGCACCCATCGATGAGATGAGTTTTACCTTGTTGCGATAGCAATACTCTATCAAGGCCACTTTGGGCGCTACAGAGTCTATGGCATCAACAACAAAGTCGGGAGCAAATCGGTCAATGATTACACCTACATTGTCGGCAGTAACAAACGAACCGATAGCATTTACCTTGCACTCGGGGTTGATATCCATAATGCGACGACGCATAACATCAACTTTTGACTTGCCGACGGTCGAAATCAATGCCGGCAACTGACGGTTGACATTGCTCTCCGACACCACATCGGCGTCGATAATGGTGAGCGTTCCCACACCGCTGCGTGCAAGCATCTCGACAGCATATGCTCCTACACCGCCCACACCAACAACCATGACATGACGGTCGGCAAGATGGTCTACTGCCTCTTGTCCGAGCAATAATGCTGTGCGCTGATTATAGGGTGTTTCGGGCATACGGGTAATTATCTTTTATAAATCACAAAGATACGAATTAATGTATAAAGCCCGACGAATCGGGCCTATTAATTTTAGCAAATAAATCAAAATGCCGTCATTTGGCTTCGCTTTGTCGCAACTGCTCCAACATCTGCATCGCTGTCAGCCCAAGCAACGGATGCTGCCACTCGGGAGCCAACTCGTGCATGGGCAGCAACACAAATTCCCGCAAGTGCATGCGAGGATGTGGCAGTGTGAGTCGAGGAGTGTCTATCACCATGGCATCAATGGCCACGATATCGATATCAATCTCACGGTCAATATAATTACCTTGACTGTCGCGATGTGGCGTTGGCGACACTTTCTGCTCTATCGCTTGCAACGCGTCGAGCAATGCGTGGGCGTTGAGATCGGTGTCAATAGCCACACCGAGGTTGAGATATTCATTTTCTGACTCATATCCCCACGGGGCCGATTTCACCACTCCGCTACATCGCGCACTGGTGTTGCACAAATGCTCAATAAGGGCAACCGCCTGCCCGATGAGAGCGAGACTGTTACCCTTATTTGAGCCTATATTGAGGTAGGCGGTGGGCATCACTCGACGTGATTAGAGAGTTTTCTTAACTGCTACTTCTTCAAATCCTTCGATGATGTCGCCTTCCTGAATGTCGTTGTAACCGGCAATGTTCAAACCGCAATCATAGCCCGAAACAACTTCTTTGACATCGTCTTTGAAGCGTTTGAGCGAGCCGAGGTCGCCTGTGTAGCGAACGAT
This sequence comes from Muribaculaceae bacterium, assembly GCA_017390185.1. GTDB lineage: Bacteria > Bacteroidota > Bacteroidia > Bacteroidales > Muribaculaceae > RGIG4079. The sequence goes on along the minus strand of JAFPCM010000124.1, from coordinate 1,248 downwards.
ACCGTCGCGAATCACGCGCACCTTGCAGTTGCGTTTGATCTTACCTTCACGCACAATAGCACCGGCAATCGTTCCAACTTTCGAAATCTTGTAGGTTTGCAACACTTCGGCAGTACCAGTGATTTCTTCTTTCATTTCGGGTTCGAGCATACCTGCCATCGCGTCTTTCACTTCTTCGATAGCCTGATAGATTACCGAGTAGAGGCGAATTTCAACACCGTCGCGTTCAGCGGCACGGCGAGCAGCGAGTGAGGGACGCACTTGGAAACCGATGATGATGGCATCAGATGCAGCTGCCAATACAACATCACTTTCAGAGATTTCACCAACGGCTTTGTGGAGCACATTAACCTGAATTTCTTCGGTTGACTGCTTGATGAGCGAGTCAGAGAGTGCTTCGATTGAACCGTCAACGTCACCCTTAACAATGATATTGAGTTCGTGGAAGTTACCCAATGCACGACGGCGGGCAATTTCTTCGAGAGTCATGCGAGTAGTTGTGCGCAATCCTTGTTCGCGTTGCAACTGTTCGCGTTTGTTTGCGATTTCGCGAGCTTCTTGGTCGGTATCCATTACGTTGAATGTATCACCTGCTGTGGGCGCACCGTTAAGACCCAGTACCAATGCGGGAGTTGCAGGACCGGCTTCTTTGATGCGTTGGTTACGCTCGTTGAACATCGCTTTTACCTTACCGTAGTGTGTACCGGCGAGGATTGTGTCGCCCACGCGCAATGTGCCGTTCTGAACGAGCACTGTGGCTACATAACCACGGCCCTTGTCGAGTGACGACTCGATAATCGAACCTGTTGCCTTGCGGTTGGGGTTAGCTTTGAGTTCGAGCATTTCAGCTTCAAGAAGCACTTTTTCCATCAATTCGTCAACACCAAGACCTTTCTTGGCCGAGATGTCTTGTGATTGATATTTACCACCCCAATCTTCAACGAGGTAGTTCATCGCAGCCAAACCTTCTTTGATCTTGTCGGGGTTGGCTGTGGGTTTATCGATTTTGTTGATAGCAAACACGATGGGCACACCTGCTGCCGAAGCGTGGTTGATTGCTTCAACAGTTTGAGGCATGACGCTATCGTCGGCTGCTACGATGATGATACACAAGTCAGTTACTTTGGCACCACGAGCACGCATCGCGGTAAACGCTTCGTGACCGGGGGTATCCAAGAATGTGATGCGACGGCCGTCGGCGAGTTTCACATTGTATGCACCAATGTGCTGTGTGATACCACCTGCTTC
>JAFPCM010000123.1 GCA_017390185.1 Muribaculaceae bacterium | reverse complement strand
GCATATCCGTCGGGGCAACAATTCCGTTGGACAATGCTCAACTTGGGTAATGTGAAGATATTTGGTGTAGAAGCATCGGCCGAAGGAAATGCTCGCGTAGGCGGGGTTAACTTGGGGTTGCGATTGAATTATACCTATCAGAGTGCGCGCGATTTCACCGATAAGTCCGACTCTTACTATGGCCATCAAATACCATATATTCCGTTGCACGCCGGGTCGGTAGTTGGTCGTGCCCATTATCGCGGTTGGAACTTAAATTACAGTTTTATCTACACAGGCGAGAGATACAATGCCCAAGAGAATATCCCTGCCAACTATGAGCAGCCGTGGTACACCCACGACGCTTCGCTAATTAAAGATTTCAATATTGGCCGTGTGGGTTGTCGTGTAGGTCTGGAGGTTAACAATATTTTTGATCAAGATTATGAGGTGATACTCAATTACCCCATGCCTGGTCGCAATTATAAAGTGACATTAAAGGTAAATATATGATAAACAAAGGATTGATAGCACTGATGGTATTGTCGTGTGTGTCGGTTGCGTGTCGTGAACACGATGGCCGCAATGGTGGTGGCGATATTCCTGAGCCCGACTATGCACGAGGAACGGCGGTTGAGGTCACTGTGCTCGACTATTCACCTGCTCCCGGTCAGTTTGTCAACACTGCCCCCGAGTATGAGGAGGGCGATGACTCTGCTGCAATGAACGCCAAAGCCACCGAATTGCTCAACGACGGATATATGATAAGTTTGGGTGCATGGGGCGGAAGTGTGACTTTGAAACTGTCGCAGCCTATTGTCAATCATGTCGATAAGAACGATTTTAGAATAGTGGGTAATGCTGTGTATGCTTCAACATCGGTGAGTGGTGTGAGATTTGGCAGTGCCGAGCCGGGCATTGTGCTTGTGATGCAAGATGCCAATGCCAACGGAAAACCCGATGATCAATGGTATGAAATCGTGGGTAGCGAAACATTTAACTCTGTCGAGCGATATGCGGTAACATATTATGCACCTACGGCCGATGCCACCGACAAGGAGTATATTAGATGGGAGGCGCAAAACGGTGATTCGGGCTATCTCAATCGCACTGCGGCCTACAACACCCAAAACTATTTTCCGCAATGGATTGAAAATGCCGACTCATTGACGTTTGAGGGTCGATTGTTGCCGCAAAATGGCAGTTACAATCAACTGACTGGCAATTATGAGCTGGTAAGTTATTATGGCTATGCCGATTCACATCCCAACAACACCGACTTTTCGTGTCTTGACATCGCAATGGCTGTTGACAGCATGGGGAATAAGGTGAACTTGCAGTCAATCGATTTTATAAAAATATATACTGGCATATTGCAAGTAAACGGTCCGTTAGGTGAATGTTCGACCGAGATTGCAGGTGTGGAAAAACTCAATTAATAAAAAGATGAAGAGATACCTTGTTGCTATAATATCAATGGTGATGATTGCGGCTGTGTCGTCGTGTCGCGAGGATATTTATATATATCCGTCGTCGAGCGAGAATGTCGATAGTCCGCAAGCCACCGGTGTTGACGGATTTTATCTGCTCAACGAGGGCAATATGGGCTCAAACAAGTGTACGCTCGACTATTTTGACGAAACCACAGGTAACTATGTGCGCAACATCTATGCCGAGCGCAATCCGTCGGCTGTCAAGGAGTTGGGCGATGTGGGTAACGACTTGGAAATACATGGCTCGCGATTATATGCCGTGATAAATTGCTCACACAAGGTTGAGGTGATGAAAGCTGCTGATGCACGTCGCATTGCCCAGATTGATATTCCCAACTGCCGTTATGCAGTGGGTCATGGCCGATATCTCTATGTGAGCAGTTATGTGTCGCCCACGCAAGGCGATGCTCGTGCGCCGTTAGGTGCTGTGTTCAAGGTCGATACATTGTCGTTGGCAATTGTCGGCCGAGTTGATGTTGGTTATCAACCCGAGGAAATGGCTATCAGTAACGGCAAGTTGTATGTAGCCAATTCGGGCGGTTATCGCGCACCCGACTATGACCGCACGGTGTCGGTTATAAATCTTGACTATTTTGCAATGGTAAAAGAGATTGATGTGGATATAAATCTACATCACGTGAAAACCGATAGCCGAGGAACGGTCTATGTCACATCGCGTGGCAACCATGCCCAAGTGCCGTCGGCATTGTATGTCATTGACCCAATGGTTGATAAGGTGACGGCTAAAGTTGACGTGCCGGTTAGTGACATGGCTATTAGAGGCGATTCGGCCTATATTTATAGCGCCGAGATTAATGACATGACGGGAAAAACCTCGATTACATATTCTATACTTGATTTGCGCACATTGCAGGTGGTTGACAACTCAATTGTGAAAGATGGCACGGATGCCGATATCAAGATGCCGCATGGTATTGCCGTGCACCCCATGAGCGGCGACATTTACATCACCGATGCACGCAACTATGTGTCGCGCGGAAAAATTCATTGCTACGGTCGCGACGGAGTGTTGAAGTGGAGTCAGACCACAGGCGAAATTCCCGCACATATCGCATTCAAGATGTCATATAAGTAATTGGATTTTCACTTTTTTACCTCATTGGCAATGTAATGCCAATAAAAAACATTAATTTAGGGGCAAAATAATTTTACCATGAAAAAGATTGCAATGATCATGCTGCTATGCCTTGTGGCAAATGCAGTGGCAACAGCTCAACATCACTCTAAGCAGAAAAATAAAAACGGTATTGAATATGTTGTAGGCGAATTGTCAGATTCGACTGCAAATCCCTATGATGTCTTGCTCGAGAATATTCCTGTTGACCCCGAATATCAGGCACCGCAGTTTGCTATTGTTGATAAGAACAACCGATTTTACATGAGCCTTGGTGCCAAAATTAAGGCTGTGGGAGCATTTGATTGGGGTAATCCATACAGTTCGGTAACCGATTTCAAGCCGAGTAATTCGGTAGAAGCCGAGGCCGGAAACGAAACATCGTTGAGAATGTCAATCAAATCAAGTTCGCTCAACTTCAACATTGTGGGCATGCCGACAAACAAATATCGTGTGGGTATTTTCCTTGCATTGACCTTTGAGGGCGGCGAAAACTACAGCGACTATATGGCCAAGTGTGATTATGCCTACATTAAGTGCAATGGTTTTACATTGGGCTATCAGTCAAATCTCTATGACGATAAATCGACCGATGCATATTTGATAGATGGTAACGGACCTGGCGCATCGGGCAGTCACAATGACCTGTCAATCAGCTATCAACGTTACATTACTCCTCGCTTTAAAGCCGGAGTGTCGGTCGCAATACCCAAAATCAGCATAACCGCTCGTGACGGTGAGTTTCACACTCTAAATCAGCGTGTGCCCGATATACCCTTGTATGTGCAATGGAGTTGGAACGAAGATAGCCATGTGAGACTGTCGGGTGTATATCGCACAATGCAATATCGCGACTTTGTGACCAATACCAATCGCATGTTACCAGGCTATGGACTCAAATTGACAACATCGGTAGAGATGGGCAATGTTATGGGCTATGCAATGGCACAAGCGGGCAAGGGTATTGCCAATTATATGAAAGACAACGAGAATTTGTGGCTCGACATGGTGCCGTCGGAAACTCCCGGACAATATACCCAAACCAAGGCTTGGGGCGCAATGTGTGCTCTTGAATGTAACTATAATCCGCGAATGTTCTCGACATTTATGTATGGATATTTGCGTAACTATGTTGATGCCTACGAAGGCGGTGTCATTCCGTTTGGTGAACACATGAAATATGAACATTATGCCGCAGCCAACTTTATATGGAAAATATCAAAGTTTGTCAATGTCGGCTTGGAATATAACTACGGTTTGAAACACGACTTTGCCGGCAACACGATAGGCAATAATCGCGTTTCGGCAATGATGAGAGTCGGATTCTGATGATTGTGCCGTCAAAATTTGCTATCTTTGCACTATGAATAATGAAACTGCAAAAAGAGGCGCGATAGGCGTGTTTGATTCGGGATATGGCGGACTCACCATATTGCGCGAAATTCGCCGTGCGATGCCCCAATATGATTACATCTATTTGGGCGACAATGCTCGTGCGCCTTATGGTACACGCTCGTTTGATATCGTGTATCAATTCACGCTCGAAGCGGTGCAATACTTGTTTAAACAAGGTTGCCAATTGGTTATATTGGCTTGCAACACAGCGTCGGCCAAGGCATTGCGTTCTATTCAACAACGCGATTTGCCATTGATTGACCCGTCACGCCGAGTGTTGGGCGTTATCCGTCCCACGGTAGAGAAGATAGGCGAAATCAGCCGCAACGGAAATGTGGGCATATTTGGCACACCAGGAACAGTGCAAAGTCAGTCTTATGACATCGAGATAACAAAACTCTTTCCTGAATTCAAAGTTTATAGCCAAAGCTGCCCTATGTGGGTGCCGTTGGTCGAAAACTGCGAGTATGACAAGCCTGGCGCCGATTACTTTGTGCAACAAGAAGTGGGCCGATTGTTTGGTCAAGAGCCGTCGATTGATGCCGTGATATTGGGTTGCACACATTATCCCTTGTTGTTTGACAAGATACGCCAATATGTGCCGCAATCGGCGCGCGTGGTAACACAAGGCGAAATTGTTGCCGAGAGTCTATGCGACTATTTGCGTCGTCACCCCGATATGGATGATCGATGCTCCAAGGGAGGCAGTTGCCAGTATCTCACAACTGAAAATGCCGCACGCTTTTCGGAAATGGCAAGCATCTTTATGCAAGAACCTGCCACCGCAACTCGAATAATACTTTGATCGTTAAATGTGAAAATTGAATTCCAAAAGAAAAGGAAAACAATAGTCGCTTTATATTCACATAAAAAATAACGCCGCAAGACTCTGTCCTGCGGCGTTTATGTTGTTGTAAATTACTCGTGATTATTGGATGCCGAGTTTTGTTTTAACAAGGGGAGTTACATCAACAACATCAGTACCAACATACAAGGGAACCATGTCGGGGAGGATAACAGTGAAACCGTTTTCAGCACCAACAGCCTTGATAGCAGTTTGGATTTTTTGTTCGATGGGAGCCATCAATTGTTCTTGTTGGCGTTGGAGTTCTTGTTGTGCAGTTGCACGGAATTGTTGGATTTTTTGTTCAAATTCTTGAATTTCTTGAACGCGGCGTTGTTTGATTGTTTCGGGAGTTTCAGCTGCGAGGTTTTGGAATTCAGTGTATTTTTTGTTCAACTCGTCAGTGAGTTTTTTGAATTCGTCTTCGTAAGTTTTAGAAACAGTTTCAAGTGTTGTTTGAGCCTGAGCCTTTTCGGGCATAACTTCAAAAACAGAGTTAGTGTTAACTACACCGATTTTTTGTGCTGAAAGGCACATGGGGAGCGCAATCATGATTGCGAGCAAAACTTTTTTAATCATTGTTAGTATGGTTTGTTAAGTTAATATTCAGAATTTAACTAAATTGTATTGCAAAGATATATTATTTATTTGGAATATCCTAACTTCTCGAGCACGAGGTTGCTGACATCGATGCGGGGAGATGCATAAATAATGTTAGCCGAAGATGCACGGTCAAAAATGGTTTGATATCCTTTCTCGTCTGCAACCTTTTTGATGGCGTTGTAAATGTCGTCTTGAATGGGTTTCATGAGACTTTGGCGTTTTTTGTAGAGTTCGCCTTCGGGACCGAAGTATTTGTTGCGCAATTCGGTTGCTTCTTTTTCTTTAGCGAGAATTTCTTCTTCTTTCTTTTTCTTTTGTTCGTCGGTGAGGAACACCATGTCGGCTTGGTAGTTTTTGTAAAGAGTTTCGGCTTCTTTGGCTTTGGTCTCTACTTCTTTTTGCCAACGGGTTGATACTTGGTTGAGTTGCTCGTTAGCCATTTCATAGGCGGGAATGTTTTTAAGAATATATTCCATGTCAACGAGGGCAAATTTTTGAGCCGAAGCGCCAAAAGCACATGCAGCTGCAAATATCAATGCTAAAAATACTTTTTTCATAATTGTCGGTTTTTTATGTCGGTTTATGAATAAGACAATTCAAATGTTAAAAGGTTTAATCGGTTAGAATTCCTGACCGAGAATGAAGTGGAAGTGACTGCCGCCCTTTTCGCCATAAACGCGGTCAAAACCATATGCCCAGTCAATACCCATCATACCCACCATGGGGAGGTAGATGCGCACACCGGCACCGGCACTGCGCTTGATGTTGAAGGGTGAGAAATCTTTGACATCGGTCCATGCGTTACCACCTTCGGCAAATACAAGACCATAGATGGTGGTCGTGGGTTGCAACATGAAGGGGAAGTGGAGTTCCAATCCCAAACGGGTGTAGGCATAACCTTCTTTACCCCAGGGTGTGAATGCACCGTTGTCATAACCGCGCAAACCGATAGTTTCGGTTGCATAGGTGTAACTGCCTGTCATACCGTCACCACCCACATAGAATGTTTCGAATGGTGATTTCAACCACTTGTTGTAACTGCCGAGCAAACCAAAGTCGGCGCGTGTCATGAGTACGAGGGTGTATTGTCCGTCGGGGTTAACAAGCGGAGTGTATGTGCGAGATTTGAAACGGAGTTTCCAATATTCGATCCATTTGTACATTTCTTTTTTAGACTCTTCGGTGTTGGTGTTGTAGAGTTGTTCCCAATTTTGGTCGCGGAACAATGACACGGGAGGAGTCAAGTGGAGGCTCAATTGGAATGAACTACCGCTACGAGTGTACAAAGGGTTGTCGATACTGTTGCGGGCAAGTGTCAAACCAAGCACCACTGAATTAGAAACACCATTATTCATATAATAAAGGTAGTCCCAGTTTTTGAGGTAATACCAGTTGTAAGAAAGTTCGGCTGAGAATGTGAACCAGTCGTCGGGCCAATTCAAGCGTTTGCCAAATCCGACTGTGACGCCTGCCATTTGCAACACTTTGTTGGGGTCATAGGCGTTTTCGATTGTTTGCTGATAGTAGTCAGAGCCGTAACCCGAGCCATATCCATAACCATATCCGTAGCCATATCCGCTATAATATGAGTTTGACCAAGTGTCGTTGTAGTATGATGAGTTAACGCCTGTCTGACGGCTATAGTAGGCCGATACCGAGAGTGAGTTGGGGCGTTTGCCGCCAAACCACGGATCGAGGAATGCAATGCTATATGCTTGGTAGTAGCGGGCATTGGTTTGAGCCGATACAGTAAATGTTTGTCCTTCACCTTGAGGTATAACACCTTTGTATGAGCCAGGGTTGAGGAGGTTTTTAACCGAGAAGTTGGTGAATTTCAATGCCAACTTACCGATGATACCTGTTTGTCCCCAACCGAGTGAGAACTCGATTTGGTCGTTGGCCTTTGATTCGAGGTTGAAGAGAATGTCAACAGTTCCGTTTTCTTCATTAGGCTCGGGGCGAATGTCCATGTTCTCGGGGTTGAAGTGTCCGGTTTGAGCAATTTCGCGAGCCGAACGCATCAAGTCGTTTTTGCTGAACAATTCACCGGGTTTAACACGCAATTCGCGGCGGATTACCTTTTCATACAAGCGGTCGTTACCATTGATAACCACTTTGTTGATGCGGGCTTGCGGGCCTTCAAAGATGCGCATTTCGAGGTCGATAGAGTCGCCTTTGATGTTCTTTTCGATGGGCACCATCTGATAGAACAAGTAACCGTTGTTCATGTAAAGGTTAGAGACAGCATCATCGTCTGACTCGGTGCGTTTAGCCAGCAATTTCTGGTTGTACACTTCGCCTGGTGTAATGCCAAGAATAGCGTTGAGCACGTTTGTATCATAAACGGTGTTACCCACCCATTGTATGTCGCTGATATAGTATTGCTTACCTTCTTCAACGGTGATGTAAACGTCGACTGTCTTTTCATCAAATTTTACAACACTGTCGGCAACAATCTTGGCATCGCGATAACCTTTTTCGTTATATTTTTCAAGAATGCGGTTCAAGTCATCGGCATAGTCGCTTTCAATGAATTTCTTTTGACGGAAGAGGTTTAGAATGTTGTTTTTCTCGTTGGTTTTCTTCATTGCGCGTTGAATCTTTTGGTCGCTCAACACCTCGTTGCCGTCAATGTAGATTTTGTTTACTTTCACTTTGTCGTGCTTGTCAACAATGATGTCGACAATCATTTCGTTTTGAGCCGAGATGTCTTCGTGTTGTTCAATGCGCACTTCTGCATTTTTGAAACCCTTGTCGGCATAATATTTTTTCACGATTGCAGTGGCACGGTTCACAATGTTTTGTGTGATTTGGTTGCCTTTCATCAACTGCAAGCGTTCTTGAAGGTCTTCTTTTTCGCTTTTCTTCACGCCGACGTAGTTAACCGACGAAATGCGGGGTTGTTGACGTAATGCAAATTCGAGCCATACTTTGTCGCCGGCAATTTTCTCAACTTTGATTTGCACATTTGAGAAAAGAGCTTGTCTCCAAAAACGGCGTGCTGCCATTTTGATGTCTTCACCAGGCACTTCGATGCGATCGCCTATTTTAAGGCCAGAGTAGCCTATGATGATGAAGTCTTCGTAGTTGTCGGCTCCTGTAACCTTAATCCCTGCGATTTCATATGAGCGGGGCATGCTTGTATATATCACGTTGGGATTGTATATGGTATCAACGGCAGCAACCTGTGATTTGGCGCTGAAGCCGATGCCTGAGAGGATTGCGAGGAGCAGTATGAGTCTATATCGCATAATGTCTATATAATGATTCGTGTTTATGATTCTTTATTTAACTTGTTCGCTTGTTTTGCCAAAACGGCGTTCGCGTGACTGAAAATCGATAATGGCCTGATAGAAACATTCTTTGCTGAAATCGGGCCAATATGTATCGGTTACATATATTTCAGAGTAGGCAATTTGCCATAGCATGAAGTTGCTGATGCGCATTTCGCCGCCAGTGCGAATTAGCAGGTCGGGGTCGGGAAACTTGTTTGTTGTCAAGTGTGCCGAGATAGTGTTGTCGCAAATGTCGTTTACAGCCAACTGTCCGTCGGCAATTTTTTGAGCAATCTGACGGCATGCTTCGGTGATTTCCCAACGGGCCGAGTAGCTGAGTGCAAGACAGAGAGTGAGTCCGGTGCAATGTGCAGTGTCGCGACCACATTGGCACAAACGCTCATAGGCTTCGGCCGGCATGCGAGAGAAGTCGCCAATCATGGTGAGGCGCACATTGTTTTTAATCAAATCGGGTGTTTCGCGTTCGATGGCAATTACGATGAGGTGCATCAACGCGTCAACTTCGTCTTGCGGACGGTTCCAATTCTCGGTTGAGAATGTGTATAATGTGAGATATTTCACTCCAAGTTCCGATGCAGCTTCGGTGATTTGGCGCACGGTGTTAACACCTTCGACATGACCTGCCGAGCGTTCCATGTTGCGGGCTTTTGCCCATCGGCCGTTGCCGTCCATGATAATGGCAACATGCTGTGGGAGTCGGTTGGCGTCTATATTTTCTTTGAGTGACATAGTCTAAATCGTTTTTTTGTTAATCGACATAGTGACAGGTTTCACATCGTTCACCAAACTCGTAAGTAATTGAGAACATGAGCGATGAGTACCAGTCGGTGTTTTTGGTGAATGAACTTGCTATTTCATACGGGTCTCTGATGCCGTCAACTTTGTCGCCAAAGACTTTGTGCATTGTGAATTCAAGCCCAAGGTTGAGGCGTTCGCGAAGTTTGTATTTGACACCCAAACCCATGGGTATGTTCATTGCAAATGCTGTTTTGGAGTCGGTTGACGATAATGTCGCGCCAATACCAAGTGTCAGGTAGGGGCTCCAACGGCGGAGTTTTTTGTAGGTTTCGCCCATTCCGTAACTGAAAAAGTTGAATTCTCCTCTCGCGCCCAAATCATAGACTTGTGACTTGAATTGGTAATTTTTGCCGTCGGGGTATACAATGTCAAAATCTTGGCTGTCGCCGCTGATTGACTGTGTTTTGAATATTCCTCGAATAGCCCAACGGGTATCGATTATGTAACGGAAAGAGGCTTCGGCAGCCCAACCGGGGTGTTTATAAGGGTTGCTGTTATTGGTGTCGCCCAAATATCCGCTCATACCAACGCCGGCACCGATGTCAAATCGGTACTTGCTTTCTTGTGCACTAACCGTTGAGAGGCTTGTTGCGACAAGTATTGCAGATATTATTGCAAAAACAGCTTTTTTCATTTGTGAAATTAATTGATGGGCTTGAATGTCAATCGGTTGATAACGCCTCGCCACATGAAGAGGGTTGTGCGGTTTGCATCATCTTCGCCGCCAAAGAGGTAGATGAATGGTGTTTCCCATTCGGTAATTGGGGTGATGGCGCGAGATTGATAGGGCATCTCGATACTCCACCAACGTGGAAGGGTGGGGTTGGGCATTGTTTCCCAGCCGCCCAATGAGCGAGAGTGCATGGTTTCTGTGACTACAAATGCCTGTGCTTTGTCCATTGAGGGGATATATTCGGGCAATTGGAGTGATTGGTCGCCTTTTTTCCAGTGCATGCCTTGGTCGCGAGAGATGTAGACAGTGCGTTCAACAAGACCACCCTCGTTGCGGCCAAACATTGCAAGCAATGTGGGGAATTTTGATGTATTCCAAGTGAGAGTGTCGGTGTCGAAGGTGTAGTAGGGAACGAGTGTCATATCTGTGAGACCGTGGATGGGACTGTGTGCATTGATTTTAGCCCATCTGTCACCGTCATAAGCCCATGTGTTAGAGAGTTTTCGTCCGTCAGAAGTTTTGCCGCCAATCATGATTGCTTGGGGTTTGTCGCTCCATTTTGTTGCAAAAGTGAGCAATTGGCTTGTGCCTGAAACGGGGAAGTCGGCATCGATTTTGGTGCTTTGGGTTGCGGGATATGTTACTGTGAAGTAATCGTAACCATCTTTTTTGACACCAAGCAAAGAGTCTTCATAACCGCCATAAATGTGGCTCCATTTTTCGCCACATTCGTTCCAGGTGATAGCGTCGGCCGATGAATACAGGTTGCCGTCAAGGTCAAGCACATAGAACATGTCGTTTGTGGCAGTAAATGTGTAGATATTGGGGGTAAATGTATACGCAATGGGAAGAATGTTCCACTTGTTGCTGTGAATGTCGGTAGTGGACATGACGCAAAATTCAGAGCCGTCGGTTGTGAGGCAATAGGTTGTGCCGCCGAGTTGAACGGTTTTCTGTTTTGTCATGTCGAGGGTTGAGGGAATGTATTTGCGAGAAAGATGATTCCAGAAGAGTGAGTCGGGGTCTGAAGTCGAAACGTTAACCGACACGCGATAGTCGCGGGTAGTCAATTTGTCGGCCGCGGTGAGGCGAACTGTGATGGGGCCGTTGCTGAAATCGACACTGTCGGTTGAGTGCTCAAAATAGTTGATTGTGGTATCGCTGGCATTTTTGCGAGAGATAATCAATTGGGCAGCTGATGCATTTGAAGTGGCGATGTTGATAATCATGCGGCTGATGTCGGTGCCTTTAGGAAGGGAGTCTGCGTTGTATATGCAGGCATTCTTAAGGTCGATTGAAAAAAATATTGAATCGAGTCCCGACAAGATGTCTTCGTTAGCCGCGAGTGAGAATGCGGTGATGGCAACATTTGACTGGGCGTAAGATCCGCTTTCCTCGTCAGAGTTGCAAGAGAACAAGCCGAGTGTCATTACTGCGGCGATTATTGAGAATGCAATTTTCTTTGTCATAAGATATTATTTTACAATTTGCAAAGTTAACAACAATTTCATTAATTAGGGTTACAGAATGTGCTAAAATTGCTATAATAAGACCGATTATTTACTAAACAAAGTTACAAAAATCGAGGTCGTTGGGTAATATCGTTGAATTTTGGCTGTAAATGTCGATTGAGTTGCCGTCGATTGAGTAATTTTTTATGGGGGTGAGCCCTAAAACGGGGCTTGAAGCCGAGCCGTTTTCTCCCAATGTTTCGGGGAGGGTTTCGACGCGGGCAATATCCCACAATCGGCTGTCGATAAATTGCTGCAAAAGTGTGGCTCCGCCTTCGACCAAAACCGATGTAATGCCATGGTTGTAAAGTGCGTTTAGGTAATCGGCGATGGTGGCATCGGGAGATACCTCGATTATCTCGGCATTATGCAGGTCTTGACGTTTTGCGGCCGAAACATAAATTACAGGTTTGTCGGCGTTGAAGATGGCTGCATCGGCCGGAATGAGCCCTCGGCGATCAAGAGCGATGACGCGAGGTGAGTTTCCGTCAAAAAGGCGCACGTTAAGGCTTGGGTTGTCGGCTATGATAGTGCCGCTTGCTGCGATTATTCCGTCGTGAAGCGAACGGAGTCGGTGGGTGAGTGCCGATGTCAGGGGTGTTGAGAATCGTGCTGCGGCTGCGTTTTTTTCGCGTTTGTGGTCCATGAATATGTCGCTGCTTTGTGCCCATTTGAGTGTAACCCATGGACGATGGAGTGTGTGGGCTGTCATAAAGCGTGAGTTGAGCGATCGACACTCGGCCTCAAGGACGCCTGTAACCACTTCTATGCCGTGATCTTGCAACATTTTGACACCTCGTCCGCTCACTTTTTCAAAGGGGTCGAGGCAGCCGATCACGACGCGGGGAATGTTGCTGTCGATTATGAGTTGTGCACATGGGGGAGTTTTACCATAGTGGGAACATGGCTCAAGGGTTACATAGATGGTGGAGTCTTTGAGCAATTCTTTGTCTGTTACCGAGTTGACAGCGTTGACCTCGGCGTGTGGCTCGCCGCAACGGCGGTGATATCCTTCACCGATAATCGTGTCGTTGTGAACGATTACAGCGCCAACCATGGGATTGGGCGAGGTGTAGCCTCGTCCACGTGCTGCTAATTGCAGCGCCCGTTTCATATATTTGTCATTAATGTTCATGCCGGTTGCAAAATAAAAAAAGTCCTCTGAATCTATTGATTAGAGGACTTTGTGGTACTCGAAGCGGGACTCGAACCCGCACAGCCGCAATGGCCAAAGGATTTTAAGTCCTTCGTGTCTACCATTCCACCAT
>JAFPCM010000122.1 GCA_017390185.1 Muribaculaceae bacterium | reverse complement strand
TCGCTATAACCGAGCGTTGGAACAGCGCAACAAATTGTTGCGCGACGGTGTGGCTGACCATTCGCTATATTTGGCCGTGGAAATGACCATGACTTTTGCCGCTCAATATATCACACAGGCGCGCCGTGCGTGGGTTGAGGAGTTGACGGTGATGTTCAACCGCTATTACAGTGCCATAGCCGGCGACGGCGAGGAGGTTAGTTTGGCCTACAGCACGGCTCTCGAAGATGGCGTGATGCTCGACACTTTGCTCGAAGGGGCGCGCCGTCACGACGAGATTGTGCGACACACAAGCGTTGGCCCTCATCGCGACGACCTCGAGATGCTGTTGTCGGGAATGCCGTTGCGTCGCACCGGTTCGCAAGGACAGTGTAAGACCTATACCATTGCCATGCGGTTGGCTCAATATGACTTTTTGCACAAGGCGGCAGGTATGAAACCGCTATTGTTGCTCGATGATATTTTTGACAAACTTGACGCGACACGCGTGGAGCGCATTATGGAGGTTGTGGCACAGCCCTCGTTCGGGCAGATTTTTGTCACTGACACCAACCGCACCCACCTTGACGAAATCATGTCGCGCACCGGTGGCGATTACCGCATTTGGGAAGTTGCCGACGGTCAATTTACACCTTTAACTTTTTCTGCACAATGAAACGACAGTATCCCAAGCTTGTGGGCGAAATCATAGAGAGCGCCCTCAAAGAAACCAACACGACAACATCGTTTAACGAGCACAAAGTGTGTTATCTGTGGCCCGAAATTGTGGGCCCCGGCATCAACCGCTACACCACACGCCGATTTGTGGAGTCGGGGGCGTTGCATGTGTTCATCTCGTCGGCTCCGCTCAAAAGCGAGTTGCAGTATATGCGCAGCCATTTGGTCGAAGAACTCAACAAAGCGGCCGGTGCCAATGTTATAACCACGATAGTAATACATTAATAATATGGAAAAGAAAGATGTGCCGGTAGCGGTCAATTCGCGTGTTCCGGCGGCTCAATTTGCATTTCGTCACCGTCAGCCGGTGCAGATTCGTTTTAACGACATCGACATGCTCGGTCACTTGAACAATGGCGTTTATCTGTCGTTTATGGACTTGGGCAAGGCGAGTTATTTTAATGATGTGTTGCCTGGTGGTGTTGATTGGAAACGCATAAATGTGGTGGTTGTCAACATCAACTGCGATTTTTTTGCTCCCACCTATTTTCATGAGCCCATCGAGGTGCTCACGGCCGTGGTGTCGATTTCGGAAAAAAGTTTCAAGATGGAACAGCGCGTGATCAACAGCAAAACCGGCGAAGTGAAATGCATCGGTCACACCGTCATGGCGGGATTTGACTTGTCGACCAAGCAGTCGGCACCCATCGACATGGCATGGGTAGAGGCTCTCACAGCCTATGAACAGCGCCAGCTCAAAGCGTGATATTTGCAAAATTGGAAAAAATGTACTAATTTTGAAATAATTAAACCTTATTATAAACCAAAAAATCGTTATTACTATGTCAGTTACTTTAATTGCAGTTATTGCAGTAGTGCTTATTCTAATCGTTTTGGCGGGAATGTATATCACATACAACAACCGCGAAGTTGCGTTGCGCAAAGAGGCCGAAGCTCAGCGTGGCAAGGTGGAAAGCGTGCACGACATGATGTGGAAAACCATTAAGCAAAAGGCCAATGTGACCGAACAATATCGCGAAACTTTCGAAAAAGTATATCCCGAACTCATTTCGGGCCGATATGCCTCTGACTCATCGTCAATGAAATGGATTCAAGAGGCCAACCCCGATTTTGACACCTCGCTCTATCGCGACTTGATGCAGGCAATCGAGGTGCAGCGTGCCTATTTTAACAATGCACAAGAACGCATGCTCGATGTGATTCGTCAGCGCGAGACACTTCTCAATTCAATGCCCGCTTGTTGGTTTATCTCAGACAAGAGCGAAATTGAGTATGTGATAGTGTCGTCAACCCGCTCAAAGACCGTGATGCAGACCGGTCTTGACGACGATTTGTCAATGTTTGAAAAGAAATAATAGCTACATTCGCCTATGTTATGGGTGATTTACCTGCTGCCGATTACTACGGTGGTAGTGTTGATGTATCTCAATTCTCCCCTCGAATGGTGGTGGTTTTTGTTGTTGGGCGCATTGTGTGATGTTGTCCTGTATGGCTGTTGCCGCTTTTTCAAGTGGTATCACAACAAGAGCCAAGAGTTTAGAGGCTCTTATGCAACCAGCACTTACTATTATGAGGCGTGGAACGAACTGCGCTCGCGCCAAGTTCCCGTAAAGGATAATAAAGGCAACACTGTGGGCTATCGCACCGAGTATTATGTGGTGTATCACCCGGCAGAGTGGTGGGTGCATTATAACACTGGCGAGAGCGAAGCCATCGGTAGTCAGTATTATGAATATCTCGGTCGGTTGTGGGGTACGCCTGAACAGTTTCATGATATGCATCGCCACTATCACACCATTGACGGCGATGCCTACAGTTATGAGTGGGACGGAATGGAAGCCACTTGCGACACACGCACAACTAGCCATTCCTATGTAAATCCGCTCAAACATTCCAACTCTATATTCCGCTATAAAGAGGTGTCAGAAGATGAGGCCTTTGACCTTGACCTGTTTGACTATCCGCCCATCGAGGCCGATGATCAAAATGCGGTGTTGGGTCGTGGTGTGTCGAACGAGGTGCAAAAGAAATTCCGCTTTATCAATGCCTTTTATGGCCAGCGTCACGAAATCAAGGTGTTTGTGTTGCTGTTTGATGCCGCCAAGCACAAGCCCGATGTGGCAGTAATGCAGCGAGCTTATTGGCATGGTTGCGCCAAAAACGAGTTTGTGGTGTGCTTGGGTATAAAAGACGGCACGACCGTGGAGTGGTGTGAACCGTTCAGCTGGATGGATAAACCCACGCTCGGTGCGGCTGCAAAAGACTATTTCTTGAAGCACCCGAGTCTGAATTTGTTGGCATTTGGCTGTTGGCTCGAGGAAAATCTCAACCTGTGGGAGCGCAAAGAATTTAGCGATTTTGAATACCTTGGGTTGCCGTTGTCCAAAATTCAGTATGCCTTGCTGTTTATTCTCTCTCTCGGCTTGAGTTACCTTGCCTACTACATTCTTCTGGCAAATTACTATATCCAACCAATTACTCTGCAATAGGATAGGCGATTGCCAAACGGTTGGGTCAACCTGAGACAACAAGTACAATATTAACTATAGGACAGAACAAACGATTGTTCTGTCTTTTTTTGTCTGGTGTGGAACATCGTGCCAGATTTTTTTTGTGTTTGGGGATGAGATGATTACAACGCGATAAACGGCGCTGAAACGGCTCGGCGAAAAGACAAAAAAAGACAAATTGAACTATGAAACATTAGGTATAATTTTGCGGAGTCAAAAGATTTGAAAAAAACGAAAAGGATCCTTAAAGAGGTCTCTGTTCGACTTGACGGTTCTTCGCGGATGGAGACTAAAATATTGAAGAACTACAAAGTATTAACAAACAAATAAATTTTTTATTATGGAAATTGCAGGTCTTATAATTGGCTGGTTGCTCCTCGGTCTTGGCGTACTCGGCTGTTTCATTAACAAGATTCCCGGTCCATTGTTGGCATTTTTGGGATTGCTCATTCAAATGTGGATGTGCAACGTAGACGTTGAAATGTGGGCTTTGATTTTGACAGCCGTGCTCGTAGTTGTTAGCATGGTTGCTTCAAAGAAACTTGTTCCCAAAATCGGTAAAATGGTTTCAGACTTTGGCAAGGCTGGCAGTTGGGGTACAACAATCGGTTCATTGGTCGGTATGTTGCTCATGGCTGTAGGTAGCGGAAGCACAATTGTTCTCGTTATTGCCATCGTATCGGCTCTTTTGATTCTTCCCTATGTGTTTGCATTCTTGTTTGAACTCATTGTGAGAAAATCGGTACAGGCAGCAGCCCAAGCAGCAGGTGGTGCATTGGTGGCATTCCTTGTAGGTACAATGTTGAAGTTGGCGGTTTGTGCATTGGCTATTTACACAGTTATTGCGAATGTATAAAATTAACTGATATGAAACTCAGACTATTGGCAATATCAATGACAGTAGCCGTCCTCACAAGTTGTGGCTGCAGTGGCGAAACAAAAAACGAGACCACTGACCCTGTTCAAAAAGAAGTGGTGTTGAAGGCTGCTCAAACCGAGCTCAAAGGTGACTTGAAAGGCTGCTTTGAAGTGGTTGACAAAAACTATAAGGTGAAGTTTGGAGAACACAGTTTTTCAAAAGATATCGTTGTTGTTGAACTCAAACGCACATCACAAGAACTTCCTTATGACCGCAAAGACGTTGTGCTCCTCCATGAAGCAGAGGAATCGTCAGCAAGTGTTTGTGCAAGTTTTGGCATTGAAGTCCTCGATGAGAATGGCGATGTTGTTGAAAAGTTGAATGCAAACGAAGATTCATATTACTCATATGATGATATGACTGCAGTGTTGCAGTTGCTTCCCGATGAGACAGCAACAATCGCTTTCCATTTGGACGATTTGTCAAAAGGCGCAACTTTCCGTGTGCTTTCGTTGGTGCAACCCAATGAATACTCAAAAAAATAACTAATATTAATCTTAAAAAATAACAAGTATGAAACTTAAATTATTTGTAATGTCAATGGCAACTGTTGTCCTCGCAAGTTGTGGCGGCAGTGGCGAAACAAAAACCGAAAGCAGTGAAAACACTGAAACAGTCCAAAAAGAAGTGGTGTTGAAGGCTGCTCAAACCGAGCTCAAAGGTGACTTGAAAGGCTGCTTTGAAGTGGTTGACAAAAACTATAAGGTGAAGTTTGGAGAACACAGTTTTTCAAAAGATATCGTTGTTGTAGAACTCAAACGCACATCACAAGAGCTTCCTTATGACCGCAAAGACGTTGTGCTCCTCCATGAAGCAGAGGAATCGTCAGCAAGTGTTTGTGCAAGTTTTGGCATTGAAGTCCTCGATGAGAATGGCGATGTTGTTGAAAAATTAAATGCCAATGAAAATAATCTGT
>JAFPCM010000121.1 GCA_017390185.1 Muribaculaceae bacterium | reverse complement strand
TTGGCCACTCTGGTATTCGCCCGGCCAGCCATTTCTGACTTCTTTTGAGCCTCTTGTCGGATTCGAACCAACGACCCCGAGATTACAAATCACGTGCTCTGGCCAACTGAGCTAAAGAGGCGTCTTTTATCGTTTGCGAGTGCAAAGTTAATAATTATTCTCGAACCTTGCAAATAAAATCGAACATTTTAATTGCAGTTTCTGCAGCTTCGGCACCTTTGTTGCCTAATTTACCCCCTGCACGGTCAAGCGCATCTTGTTCAGTATCAACTGTTAAGACCCCAAAAATGACGGGTGTGTCACAGTCGGCATTTAACATCGTAATTCCTTGAGTTACGCTTTGACAAACATAGTCAAAATGGGGCGTTCCGCCACGAATTACGCAACCAAACACAATGATTGCATCAAAGTTTGATGTTTCGATGAGTTGTGAAGCAGCAAAAGTGAGTTCTACTGCTCCAGGGACATGAAACACTTCAACATCGTCGTCGAGGTCAAAGCCTTGTGCCTTGAACACATCGAGTGCGCCTTGTGTGAGTGCGCCAGTGATGTGACCGTTCCACTCGGCGGCAACGATTGCCACTCTCATGTTTTCTACTTTGGGGAGTGCTCCGCTTGGAGCTCCGCTGCTGAGTGCTGTTGACATATTATATATGTGTATAAGGGAGGATTTCTGATTAGTTGTTTTCGCGAGATTTGTCGCCCAAATAGCCGCCGTGGTGGCGAAGAGCATATTGCGCTTTGGTAAACTCGGTGAGGCGCATTACATTAACAACCAATACGTCACCGATTACGGTCATCATAGTGGTTGAGGTGGTAGGTGTCAAGCCCAAGGGGCACACTTCGGGAGTGCCACCGGTCGACAATGTGATGTCGGCAATGCGAGCCAATTCGCTATCCTCGTTGCCAGTGATGACGATGAGGGGCACTTGGGGGTAGAGACGGTGGGCCAATGCCACGAGGTCGATGATTTCGCGAGTCTTGCCCGAGTTAGAGATGAGGAGCATGATGTCGTTGGGCTGCAAAATGCCGAGGTCGCCGTGTTGAGCCTCACTTGGGTGGAGGTTAACGGCAGGTGTACCTGTTGAGCAGAATGTGGTGGCGATGTTCATCGCGATTTGTCCGGCTTTACCCATGCCCGATGTCACGAGTTTGCCGCCACGGTTGTGAACATGCTCGATGATGGCGTTTACCGCTTTTTCATATTGGTCGGTTACCGGTATATTGGCTATTGCTTTGCTCTCGGCTTCAAGAATCTGAAGCATTGACTCTTTAATATTCATATTGCTGAATTGTCATTGTTGTTTTGTGTTGCAAAATTAGCGAAAACTATTTGATTATTCACTATTTGTTGCTGATTATTGAAAGGCCTTTTCGTCTAGAGTTGCTTCACTGTTGGTAAAAAAGTCTTATTTTTGCAGATATATTCTCGCTGATTGGGATAAATTGCTATATTTGCAACATAATAGAAAAACAACGATTTACTATGGATATTTATTCGGTACAGTTATCACAACTCACACACATGAAAAAATACTCGTCAGATTACTCTAATCTTGACGAGGATTATATTTTTTCGCGCATTAATATTGGAGTTGCGCATCTACAAGAAGAGTCAAGACCTATGCGCATAAACGGCCTCACAATGTTGTTGTGCCTTGAAGGCGGATTTGGAATTGATGTTAATCTTGATCATTATGAAATAACCAGCAATTCGGTGTTGGTAATCGGTCCTGATAGTATTATTAAATTTGATAGCATCGAAGATGAAAAAATCGATGCTTATATGATGTTTGTGTCGCCCGATTTTATGAAAGACATTAACTTGGATATCAATGCGGTTAATTTGGCACATATGCCCAAGTATCACACTCCCGTAACAACGCTCACTGACGAGGAGAGTGGCATTTTGCGCAAGTACCTTGAAATGTTCCATTTCAATGCCTCAACCAATAGCACTCTTGTTTATAAGCGCAACATTGCTCGTTGCCTCATGGCTTCGATGATATATCAAATGATGCAGTTTTCTGAGCATCGTGAGGCTTTGGTGCAAGATGAAGAGCCTGTTGCGATGTCGCGTCGCCACAACTATGTGCGCGATTTCATGGTATTGGTGCAGAAATATCACTGTCGTGAGCGTTCGGTGGCGTTTTATGCCGGCAAACTGTTTATTTCGGCCAAATATCTGTCGCTCATTATCAAGGAATCAACTGGCAAGTCGGCAGCCGATTGGATTGACGAGTATGTGATTCTTGAAGCAAAAAACCTGCTAAGATATTCGGGTAAGAATATTCAGCAGGTTGCTTATGACCTTAATTTTACCAATCAATCGTCGTTTGGTAAATATTTCAAACATCTGACTGGAATGTCGCCGTCAGAGTTTCAAAGATCTTAATCTTCTTGATTCTCGTTGATTTCTTCACCTTCTTCGGGAATGATGAAGATGGAGAAGTTGACGCTGCCATAGGTGCGGTGATCGCTAAAGTGGGGCAGTGACGAGAAGTCGTAGTTGCGCGAGTGCTCGATGATGAATATAGTGCCGGGCTTGAGCATGGCCGAGTTGAGCACGATGCCGGGAATTTCGCCAAACTGTGGCAAGTCATAGGGCGGATCGGCAAAGATGATGTCATATTGAGCCAATGATGTCTGTGCATAGCGCAGAGCGTCGCCTCGCACGAGGTTGAAATTGTCGCAGCCCAATTGCTGTGCCACTTTGCGCATGAAGTTGTATTGAGTGGCGGCTTTCTCGACAGCAGTAACCGATTGGCATCCGCGCGATAAGAATTCAAAACTGATGGCACCTGTGCCGGCAAAGAGGTCGAGTGCACGCATTCCCTCAAAGTCGACCATGTTTTCGAGTACATTGAAGATGTTTTCGCGGGCAAAGTCGGTTGTCGGACGGGCTGTAATGTTTGAAGGCACGTCAAATCGGCGACGGCCATATTTTCCTCTGATTATTCGCATAGGGGTAATACTATTAAGTCAAACGGAGCGCGCATTGCATCGCGGCCTCCGGCACGAAACATTTCTGACGGGAACACCTCGGGCATCACATTGGCGATGTGTTCGCGCAGCATTGTCACTATCTCTTCGCGGCAGCTGCCGTTGCCGAGCACATAGAGCATATCGGTGTTGTTGAGCGATAACTGCTGCCGGCAGGCCATGATGTAGTAAACGGCATCGATGGGTTCGCGATAGGTGAAAGTGTTGGCGAGTCTAAGTGTGCCGTTGGCGAATACCATCAAATCGAGCGAGTTGTCGCGCAGGTGTGCATACATTTTTGATGCGTTGCCTTGACGGCTTTTGTAAATGAAGTAACGGCACAACGGGCTCATATAGTGTGAAATGCGCGGGTTGTTAAATGTGCGGCGAATGAAGTTGAGCAGGGTGTCGTCAATGCCCATCAATATGGTTGCGCTTTGTTGGCTGATGGTATTGGCAATCATTTGTCCGTCAAATTCGGGGAACGAGGCTTTGAGTATTTTCTCTTGAACTAAAGGATCATCGATTTCGGCCGGCACAACCACAAAGCGGTCGGTGTCGATTACGCAGTCGATGCGCGAAAAATCGCTAAGCAATAGCGGATTTTCATATACAGCCTCTTCCAAAGCCTTAGCGTGAGAGTCGATTCCTTGAGCTAGCGGTATGTGGCGGTAGATGAGCGAATTCTCCTCGATGGTGCTATACAACACCACATCGAGAGCCGATTTTTCGACTCTTAATGCCAATCGCCACAACTGCGGCTCGGCTATTAATTCTCGTTGTAGGTAGGCTTGTTGTTCCATTGCGTTATCTGTAATTGCCAAATGCGTTGTTGGACGATTTGCCGCCGGGGCCAAACGAGTTAAAGCTGTCATTGCCCCACTCGTCTTCTTCCTCCTCGTCGTCTGACTGACGCTTAATCTGCTCACCGCGCTTGCGTTTGGGCTTGTTTTTCTTTATTTCATGAGGCTTTTGTTGGTCAATGGGCAGTGCATATAAGTTCCATGACTGCTCGATGTCCCAGTTTTTCTTCACCTTGATTTTTTTGTCGTAGTAGTAAATCTCTTCGGGTTGAATTTTTTGACTCACATTGCCGGTGTCCCATATGCCGTTGCGGTTGGTGTCAAAAAACGCGCGAACATAGTAGTTGCCCGAGGCTAAATTGGGGAATTCGGCCACGCCGTCAATAACGGGTTTACGCGACATTGGCTCATCTGATGTGAGTAACTCGACCACCACGGCTACCGTGTCGGGATAACCGCTGACATTTATGTACAGGTTAGAGTATTCTTCTTGTTTTTTGATGGTGAACTCATGTTTCAAAGGCTTGTTCCAATTGCCATACATGCCAAATACCGATGCCGAGTCAATGGTGATGCGATAAGTTGCGCCATACTCCCAGTTATGGCTCATTTTGTAGGTCAACGGGCGGCTATCAACTTGTCGCAATAAGGGCGGTGCAGCAATAGAGTCCCACAGAGTGTCGTTTTTGATGTGCAAATGCACGCCGAGCTGGTTTACCGAGTCGACGGGTTGAGCGGCGCGGAACAATACCGGCATATACACTTCGTGTGTGCCCGATGTCAATGTGTTGAAGTCGAGGAAAACGATGGGTGGCACAGTGTCTTGGGGCATTGTGTCGGCCTTTTCGTCTTTTTTCTTTTTCTTCTCTTTTTTCTTTTTGGGCTCCTTGAAAGTGAATTTTAGGGTATCGGTGCCCCAAGAGAGGTTTTGGAGAGAGTCGGTGCGCAAGAAGCGGGCGGCCACCAAAATGGTGTCTTGCTTGATGAGTGTGTCGGGTCGCAACCAATAGTCGAGGGTGTCGCGTGTCGCGCCATAGTTAAGCACTGCTACCTCTTCGATTTTTTTGCCGGCGCAAGCACCGTTGAGGATAGTTATTTCGGGCAAAGTATCTGATTTTGCCGCAAAATTGATTGATATGCGATTGCGATCGCCTCGTTTGGTATCTTTGAGATATTGTGCCTTATAATCTTCGTTAAACCATGTGAGCAACACATTGTTGGGCATAAAACGTGTGATGGCTCTCATCACGATTGAGTCGCTACCATCGGCGGCCTCAAGAGTGTCGGCCATTTCTGCCGGTTCGGCCCACGGAGTCACGGCCGAGTCGAGAAAAGCAACATCTTCAGAACGGTCCCATTTCAAGTCGCGATTCATGTCCTTGATGGCAAATATGTTGTATGAGCCGGGCTTGAGGTTGCGCACAGTGAATTGTCCCAAATGGTTGGTTTTGGCAATACGTTCAAGGGGAAGAGTAGTCAGAGCGGTGTCAGAGAGGTTGCTGTAGACGCCCACGAGCATGCCTTGTGCCGGCTCAAGATTGCGAGCTTCGAAAACCATGCCCGAAATGCAGAGCGAGTCAACGACATCGCCAGTAGAGAAATCGACAGCAAAGCCTTCGAGAGGGTTGTTCTCGTTCAAGTCGCTGATAGCGTCAGAAAAGTCGACCGTGTAGGTGGTGTTGGCCATCATGGTGTCGCGAAACTCCACCGACAGTTTTTTACCGAGAGTGGTGATAGACGGATTGGTTTTTTGAGCAGGTGACACCACCACCTTGTCCATGATATCCTTGATCTGAATGTTTTCGTCAAACTCGATAAGCAACTTGTTGCCTGTGAAATTCACAGCACCAACTTGGGGAGTGCTGCGCACAAACAAAGGCGGGTCTTCATCGCGTGGTCCGCCTTCGGGGCGGCCGATTGAAGCACAAGCAGTAACCACTGCTGCGAGCACAGCTGCCACTACCCATTGAAAATATGTCATTTTAATCTTCATGCTCAAAGCTGATTACATTAGTCCTAAACTAATAAACAATTCAATCTACAAAGATAACGATTTTTTCGCAAAACTCCATATCAAGAGTTTTGACGCAAACCCCAATACCAGCATTAATGGAGTTGTAACATCAATCGCAAAAGTGCCTTTTTAACCATAGTTTCATGCCCAAGCTTGGTTCTTTCATTTTTATTTGAGATGTATACAGTGTACATTTAGCTATTTCTTCCGGAAGAAAATTAAATAATAGAATCTCATATCCGTTGCGCCTAATAATTCTATTCACGCGTAGATCGTTCAAAACAAACACCGAATTGTCTTCATAGTTTAGAACTAGCGAATTTAAATATTCATAAGCATCGTTGACACTATCTACACGATGTTTATACATATAATAAATCTCGTAAATTTGTTGGCTTATACCTTTATTCAAGATAAAATCTACAATTTCTGCACTATCGGGAGTTAAGATTGTATCGTTTTTCGCCGATTCAACTCTTTCTCTCCTGCTAAATGTCGGTGATTTCACGAAGACATATTGATGACTTGGTAACGGGAAAATTGATGGGTCATCAGAGAAAGCATAATTTATAATTTGCGGGATTTTCAAGTCATATCCCGGGCTATATGCCAACGTGTCGCCGTGTGCTACATATATCTCATCGGGATCATGATACACAACATTCTCTGAAAAAAATTCTTTTTCATCCTGTATATCACGAGCTTTCAAGGAGAATATACAACCGAAAAACAATCCGAACAAAATAAAACACAAATTTCTCATTTTCTATGTTGGTTTATCTTTTATACAGATTTCTTAGATATATTATATTCGTACCTAGCTATAGGGCCATAAGAATTAAAGAACATAATTGCCAGAGTCTTTGGTTTTCTCGTATACTTTATCCATATACTCAAGAACTGTTTCGTCTGGGGGTTAAGAAAGATATGGCAATCAATAACTTTTTCATGCAACGCAACATTTTCGCTTGCAAGTTAACGAAAAATTGCGAGCTAAGCAAATAGATGTAGGAAATGACTGACGCATTGACAAAAAGCCCGATAAAGTTGTCGGTTGGATTAGTAGTCGCGGGCGATGATGTAGTCAAAGATTGAGATGAATGCCTGGCGGGTGTCGCTGGCAGGGAAGTTGTTGAGCAATTCAACGGCTTGGTTGCGCAATTGTTGCATGGTGTCATAGGCATACTCGATGCCGCCGTGTTGGCGTGCATAGCCGATGAGTGTGGCAATTTCGTCGTTGTTGAGGTTGTCTTTGCGCACCAATGCTGTCATTTTTTCGTTGTCGGGAAGGTCTTTTTGCAACAATACATGCAATAGGGGGAGTGTTACTTTGCCTTCGCGAAGGTCGTTGCCGGTTGGTTTGCCGATTTTGGGATCTTCAAAGTAGTCGAAGATGTCGTCTCTGATTTGGAAGCATAGTCCGAGCAGTTGAGCAAATTGACGAAGTGTCATTATGTCTTCGTCGTTTGCTTTGATGGCATATCCGCCCATTTCGACGCATGATACAAACAATGAAGCTGTTTTGGCCGAAATGATTCCCATGTAGGCTTTTTCGCTCAAGATGTGGTTTTGGGCGGTGTAGATTTGGTCAATCTCTCCGAGCGAGAGTGTTTTGCCGAGGTTTGAGAGGGTTTTGATGATGCGAATATCGTCGGTGAGAATTGCTTGTTGCAATGCTGTCGATACGAAAAAGTCGCCCACCAATACGGCGATGTGATTGTCCCAAATGCTATTGATTGTTGGTCGGTCGCGACGCAGTTTTGTGTCGTCAACGACATCGTCGTGAATCAATGATGCGTTGTGCAGCATTTCCACTCCGGCGGCAGCCGATATGACATCGTCATTGATTGTTCCGTTGCCCAAAAGGCGTGCGCTAAGCATTACCAATATGGGACGGATTTGTTTGCCCTTTGTTTTGAGGTAGGTCTCAACCACCTGATTGAGCAGTTGGTTGGTCGTAGTCAAAGACGAGGTGATGCGCTCGTTGAGTGCTTTCAACTCTGGGGCTATCAGTTGTTGTATGGATTCTAATGATGTCATTTCGGATAATTGTCTACAAAATTACTAAAACTTATAATATCTATTGCTCTTTTTTTGTGAAAAGGTGTTTTTTAT
>JAFPCM010000120.1 GCA_017390185.1 Muribaculaceae bacterium | reverse complement strand
GTAATGCACAAAGCAGAGTTTTGGGAACGTAATCGTGATGTTTCTTTTAACGAACGACAACGTAAATTGTTGAATATGCAATTTGACGGATTCGAAGGAAAACTAACCAGCAGCAAATGGGCAAAGATTGCAAAATGTTCACCAGATACAGCTTTAAATGATATAAATGACCTTATCTCAAAAGGCATATTGCAGAAAACAAATGAGGGCGGTCGTAGCACTAACTATACATTAGTGGGTTATAATTTTTAATAGCGGCAGTTTTTATTGGGAACTGTAGCAAAGTTGGCGCTCAAGTTATAGAAGTTTGGCAAAGGTTTTCAACATTCAGATTGAATACTTATCTTTGTAGTCTGATTGATTGTGGAAATTATAGCCATAACCCAAAGAAAATGACAATGACTGACGATACTATTTGCGCAATATCAACCCCTGCCGGAGTTGGAGGCATTGCTGTGGCACGAGTGAGCGGCAAAGATGCCATTATGCTTGTTGACAAAGTGTGGAAAGGCAAATCACTCGCAAATGCCGAGTCACACACGGCACATCTCGGCACTATCGTTGACGAAAACAACCAGGCAATTGACCAAGCCGTGGCAACTGTGTTTCGCGGTCCGCGCTCATTCACCGGCGAAGACGTGGTGGAAATTGCAGTCCATGGCTCTCGTTGGGTGCAACGCGAGTTGATTAACCTGCTGGTGCGTACCGGTTGCCGCATTGCCGATGCCGGCGAGTTTACCCGCCGTGCGTTTGCCAACGGACGCATGGACCTGGCCGAAGCCGAAGCCGTGGCCGATGTTATCGCGTCGACATCACGCGCTGCACACCGCATTGCAATGAGTCAGATGCGCGGCGACTTTTCGCGCAAACTCACACATCTCCATGACCAACTGCTCGACTTGGCATCGTTGCTCGAACTTGAACTCGATTTCTCGGAAGAAGAAGTGGAATTTGCCTCGCGCGAAAAACTGCTTGACATTGCCCGCGAAATACACACAATCGTGACCCGTTTGGCTTCAACATTCGCCACTGGCGCTGCAATCAAAGACGGCATTCCCGTGGCAATCGTCGGCGAGACAAATGCCGGAAAATCAACACTCCTAAACCAACTGTTGCACGAAGACCGCGCCATAGTCAGCGATATTCATGGCACAACACGCGACACAATCGAAGACACAATCGAAATCGGCGACACATTGTTCCGATTTATCGACACCGCCGGATTGCGCCAAACCGACGACACAATCGAGGCCCTGGGCATTCAGCGCACATTGCAGAAAATCACCGATGCGCACATTGTGCTTTGGGTGATCGACGCCACCGCCGGCACCGACGCCATCGGCCGCGCCGCACAGCAAATCATGCCCAAACTCACCGATGAGCAACAGCTCGTCATTGCCATAAACAAAACCGACCATCCCGACGCCGACGTCAGTGCCACCTCTGCATTGCTCGACAGCATCACCAACAACGTGTCGGCCATCATTGTAAACATATCGGCACGCCAAGGCCACAACCTTGACGGCCTCGAAAACGCATTGATAAAAGCATCGGGAACCGACCAGATTCCCGAAGACCAAATCATGGTAACCAACGCGCGCCACTACCAGGCATTGGTCCTCGCGGCCGACTCCATAGCGCGTGCCATCGACGCACTCACTGCCGGCATATCGGGCGACTTCATCGCGCAAGACATCCGCGAAACCCTCCACCACCTCGGCGAAATCACCGGCAACATCACCTCGCAAGACATCCTCACCACCATCTTCTCCCGCTTCTGCATCGGCAAATAAGTTGTTGCAAACAGCTGTGAGTGTTAAAATTCTTTGGGTCTTTATACTTAAGCAAAGGTTTGCTGTTTTACAAATAAAAGAAGATATCAATGAACATTCATTCCATACCTGCGTTTAAGGGGTGTTACGTTATGCAGCGCGAGGACCTTCAGCGTTTTGCCGCTACGCTTGCTGATGGTTTCAGTCAATACAACATGTTCAAGCACGTTTGCCACGGAACTTATGACCACGACTTGATGCGTCTGTTTTGGGAGGTTTCTCTGGCTATTATCCCGGATAATGCCATCTGCATAGCCGACAGCAAGGAAGCCAATTCGGTATTGGCCTATATCCCTCCCATGAGCAAGGATCCCAGTTTGCTCGATTATATGAAGGCGGGCGGAATGAAAATGTTTTTCAAGTTCGGCATCAGAAGAATTATCAGGTTGACGCGTTTTAATATCGAGATAGAGCAAGTTGCAAAACGATATAGAGACGCTAACGATGGCTATCTGATGGCCTTTGCAACGCGCCTCGACAAACAAGGACAGAGCTATGGAAAACCTCTAATAACAGCCCTTCTGAATCATCTCGATGCTTCTGGCGAGAGTTGCTATCTCGAAACTCTGGAAGCTAAAAATGTGGCATTGTATCAACATTTCTCATTCCGGCTTGAGGGACAGACTGACAGCCAAATGGGTGATCTCACGCTATTTGCGATGCGTCGCCCCGCAAATCCTACTGTTTAGAACTTGAGAACAGTATTTCGAACTGTGTCACAAACACTCTACAACTGTCATCCTTTTCTCTGCGCTCAACATGTCTCTTTGGGATAAGTTGGTCAAGGAGTTTTTGAATGGTGGCGATGCTGATGCCAGTTATATCTTTCATATCTGCAAGTATCAAAGTCGGATAGGTTCTCATTCTTCCCTCTTACAAACAAAACATCGAGTGCATCACAAACATGGAGGAGTTCGAAAGGTTTATGACTCCCGACCCGTGGCGCTACCGAAATCGACGCTGGTAAAGTCGGTTGATGAATTAGACAAAGATTGAAAAGGCGGATTTAGTCCGCCTTTTTCTTTTTATATTGCAAAATGTTTTATATATTTGCTAAAGCAAGAAACACAATGTCAATCCTAAAGACTTATTTAGAGGTTCTAGTATATATCATACAAATATCATCCATGCTTAAACAAGGAATATACGAACACATTATTAACCAAGAGACTGTTCGCAAAATGCAAGAGGCGGAGCAGTCGGGATTAGTGTGCGTACAGCAACCTATTGATGGCGCTGAATCACCGCAGATACTTGCAAATTATCTTGCTAATGCTATACGTCAGAAACTTG
>JAFPCM010000119.1 GCA_017390185.1 Muribaculaceae bacterium | reverse complement strand
CAGTCGGAGATAAGCAATGTAAACGCACAAGAGTCACAAATAATTCTTCAGCTAATAGCAATACGCAATCGGCGTTTTTTTCGTTAGTCGAAGGTGTTGGTTTTGTCTCTGAAATTCACAATGAATTTGTTTACGCGAAGACTAACCGTTGCATTTATGAAGGTATTATGCTTGATTTTCTGTCGTATGACCAAACTAATGATGGATGGGAGATGATAACATATTTCAACCGTCTTGTAGCCGATGACGGAACAGTGCTATATGAATCGCCCAACACATACACCCCTCTTGTTCGCGAAGGTGTAAAGTGGAATTGCTTGTTGTGTGGATATAGCAGTCGTGTGGAGGAAGATAATTTTGAGCACAAATATCATATAGAATTCAAAGGCGATACAATTATCAATGATAAGGCGTATAAAAAATGCTATTACATCTTTGAGAACAGCGCGAATTATCCCAACGAAACGCCACGAGCTTTTGTGCGCGAAGATGTAGCGGCCAAGAAAGTCTACGCAATGTTCAACTCAGAATATAAGCATGATAAAGTATATCAAATGATTGATATCTATAATTATTATTATGAATTGTATTCCGAGGTATTATTGTATGATTTTAGTAATATCTTAAATCCTAAACAATATTGGTTTAACTCTATTAGTTCAGAAAGTTATTCTGTAAAGACAATTCAGGTGGCTGAAAACAACTGTAAAATGTTCACACTCAAAAGCCAATTTGATATTCCAGAATTAGACATTGATTTATTGGAAAGCGTAGGTTTTTGTAAGGGTAATGATAATGCTCATGATAAACGTGGTTGTGGAGACTTATTAGCCCCTTTCCCCTCTATTTGGTTGGGAGGGTACAACTTTTATCCGTTATTCCTGAATTTTGAAGATGCCGAAGGCAATATTGTTTATGTGGCACAAGAATACAATAGTATTGAAGGCGTGGCATCTGATAAGGATAATGCTACCGAGACCACTCGTTATGACCTTTATGGCCGTCGGTTGAGCCAACCTGCACAGGGTGTCAACATCGTCAAGATGAGCGACGGCACAACCCGCAAAGAAATGGTGAAATAATGGTTTCCTTAAAGTATCACTAAATAAGAACGGCCGCGATTGCGGCCGTTTGTTGTTTATTAGAGTGGAATTTACTCGTTAAGTTGGCTGATGATTTTGGTGAGGCGTTCGCCGAGTCCAATTGAGTAGCCTTGTGAGATAAAGACTATGCGGTTGAAGGTGTCGGCGACGATGATGACGGGGCGGCCGTTGTTTTCGAGTTTCATGGCCGATGAGATGGCTTGGCTAATGTTTCCGTTGATGTCGGTGCCCATAACGATGGTTGATGGCAGACCGGGGAAATCATTGGCGTTGAAGCGCGATGCGGCATTTGTGTCGTCAAAGAGCAAGACGATTTTTTGTCCCCATTTTTCAAATGAGTCTTTGTAGGGCGCGATGTCGCGCAAGAAGTGGTTTGACGGCTCGCTGTTGGGGTCGATGAGGGCGAGTATGTAGTAACCGCGACCGGTGGCCGAGAGCAATGAACGTTGCTTGTCGGTGGCGAGGTCGTGGAAAAGGCTTTCGCTGTTAAACTCTCCGATAACTTGTAAGCGGTCGTTGTCGTGGCGCATGTTGAGGTCGATGACGGTGTTGGTGTCGGGGGTGATGTTGATGATGTGGATATTGCTCAACACGCTGCCGTCGGCCATGCGTGTGCCGGTGGTGATCATATACTGTCCGGCATCGAGTGTTGTGCCGTTGCGCAACAAGTTGTCCCAATTTGCTGTCTCGGGGTAGTTGAGCAACATGAGTTGTCCGTCAACTATTTTTGATATAGTGAAATGAATGTAATACAATGGATTGTCGAGGTGGGCGGTGGGGGTGTAAGTGACGGTAAGAGTGCCTTGCGCGACTGCGGGAGCGGCTTCGGCAGTGTTGTCAAAGTTTACATCGGTCCATGTCGAGCCGTCGAGAGAGTATTGGGTTTTGCCTGTAACCTCGTCAATGCGTGAGGCAATGCCTAATGAGCGAGCCACGGCAACAAAGAAGATGTCGCGTGAGTGGGGGTCGGTGATGCGTGTGCGCCAAACGCCCATCGGCGACATGCAGAATCGGCGCGGGTTCCATTGTTGATCAATGGTGATGCTGTCGCGACACCATTTAACCAGGAGCTCGGGGTCGGCTTTGTAAGCATCTTTATCGGTGTCAGAAAACACGAGGTTGAAAAATTTGCGATAAACAGTGAGCCGCTCATTGCTGACGCGAGGATTCAATATATAGGTATAATAGTAGTCGTTGTTGTCGGTGGTGGAGTTCCATGCCCATGAGTGGTCGTTGAGAACATTGGCAGTAACATCGCGACGGTCTTTCTCGGACATTTCAAACAGCACATTCATTGCGCGTTGGCGTTTTTGAGGTTCGCACGATGCAAGGAAACGGACGATAGTGGCATAGTTTCCGCGTGATTGCTTAATGAGTGTGACGGTTTGGTCGGGATTGGTGCCTATGGCTTTGGCAAAACTGCGAATGGCATCTTCGGCAGGGAAAGTTGCAACATAGGCGTTGCGCACTGAGTCCTCATAGGCAAATCGTTTTTTGTTATTGTCGATTTGCTCTTTGGTGAGTTGGGGTGTATTGTTGTGAGGCGCAGGTGGTGTAATGTTGATATCGGTCGAGCCCGAGTATTGGGCATTTTTATCCAGAACGATAGTGGCATTGTTGTCTTTGCCTGCCGATGCTACCGCCCAACCAAAGTTTCCGTCTTTTGATGCCCACACAAGCATGTCGCCACATCCAGTGGTGAGCGATGCATGTCCGTTGCGGTCGCTTGTCTTGGTGGCGGCTGTATAATATTCGGCATAGTTGTATATTTTAAACTCGACTGTTGCACCCTCAACCGCGTTGTTGTCGCTGTCGACAACGGTAACGGTGGTTGTGGCCACAGGGGCATAGTTGGCAGTCACATTTATTTCGGTGTAGCAGGCATTGCGGTTGAGCACCTCTTCGGGGCCGTTGTAGTGGCCAAACACATTGGTGTGCATGAGCATTGCGCGCGATGCTGGCGCGTTAAACCAACCGAGGTTAAGCACCGGCTCAGGCTCGCAAGCACCCAAAAAATACCATTGTCCGTCAACCCATGCTTCAACCCATGCATGGTTGTTGTCGGTGTGAGCCCATCGGGGAGTGTAAACCTGGCGGGCGGGAATGCCTACGGCACGCAAGGCCGATACGGTAAACGTTGACTCTTCGCCGCAACGTCCGTGGGCGGTGGCCATAGTGGCCAATGGCGAACTTGTGCGCGAGTCAGATGGGGTATAGGTCACTTTTTCGTGACACCAATGGTTTACTTCAAGCACGGCTTCATACATTGACAAGCCTTTCACACGGTCTTTCAACTCGTTGAAGAATATTTCACGGCACTCGTCAAGATTTTCGTTGTTGACGCGTAAGGGAAGCACAAAGTGCATAAACTCGCGGTCGGGGACAGTGTTGCCCCAAGGCATTTCGGCGCGGGCACGCAATGCGATATCAACATTCTTGATGTGGAACTGGCTTGAGTAATCGGTAATGTCGGGCAAGGGCATATAGGCATACAAGAATTGTAACGCGCGAGTTTGTTCGTCGGTCAGCGAGTCGCTGAAAAAGTTGAGGTAGGGGGTGTCTTTGAGCAATTCTTTGCGGGCTTCAAAGTCGCGTGTATAGATTTTCTCATCTTCGTTCTGGCAACCGGAAGTGATGAAAATGATGGTTGCGAGCAAGCACGCGAGCGATATTTTCAGAAATTTTGATGTCATTGTGATTATATGTTTTTATTTGTTTGCTTGGTTGTGATTTGATCTGCGGTTTTTCCACCAATCTTTAACCCGCTTGATGCCGGCGGTACCTAACACGGCTAAAGCCGAATATTGAAATGTCTTGGCGAGGCCGAAAAATACCACCCACAACACACCCTTGGCAGCCGCCGAGATGGGTAACAGCATTTGTGCAAACGAGATGATGTAACACATCACGCAGATGACGATGAGGACGACACCTGTGCGAAACGACAACTTCCCGAGCCACGATTTTATGCGTAGGGCAATGTTTTTGATGCGAGTTTTCATTCTTGGGTGTAAAGATAGTGAAAATTGAGAGTTTTTTCGTAAGTTTGCAGTAGAATTGTAAATCCTATATAACTATGTCAATACTTCAAGAAAATAAAAAGGTTGCAATGTGTAGCGACCACGCAGGTTTTGAGTTGAAATCAATTATCGAGGGCTATCTCGAAGCACAAGAAGTGGCTTATGTTGATTTCGGAACACATAGCACCGATAGTTGTGACTATCCCGACTTTGCACACCCTTGTGCCGAGGCTGTTGAAAGTGGTGAGTGTTTCCCCGGTATCGCAATGTGTGGTAGCGGCAATGGCATTCAGATGACTCTCAATAAGCACCAAGGCATTCGTGCGGCATTGTGTTGGACTCCCGAGTTGGCTCGCCTTGCCCGTCAACACAACAACGCAAATGTGCTCGTGTTGCCCGCTCGTTTTATTGAGCCTACTGTTGCACTCGAGATTGTTGATGCATTCCTTTCAACCGAGTTTGAAGGCGGTCGTCACATCAATCGTGTGAACAAAATCGCTTGCAAGTAATAGTAAAATAAGCCGAGGTTCAAGCCTGTTTCGTTGTCGCACCGTTTTGTGCCGGCCGAAAGAGATTTGAGCCTTTTTGTTTACACCTTGATTAAACTTTATTGGTTTACGGTTGTCATAGATATATAAACACAAAGGCCATGTTTACCGAAAAAGATTTTGAATACATGAGGCTTGCGGCTTTAATGGCAGAAGAAAGCGTTGCCAACGGCGGCGGTCCGTTTGGCGCAGTGATAGTGCGTGACGGTGAGATAGTGGGCCGAGGAGCCAACAGTGTTACCAGAGACAATGACCCGACTGCCCATGCCGAGGTAAATGCCATTCGCAATGCGTGTCGCAATTTGGACACGTTTTCACTCAAAAGATGTGTCATTTACAGTTCGTGTGAGCCTTGTCCGATGTGTTTGAGCGCGATCTATTGGGCCGGTATCGACCGCATATATTACGGAAATACTCAGGCCGATGCCGAGGCAATCAACTTCAGTGACAGTTTTATCTATCGCGAGTTGGCAAAGCCGCAGATAGAACGTGCCGTGCCGTGCATTCCGATGCCCAACGATTTTACAATCAAGGCATTTGAGATGTGGGCTGCAAAAACCGATAAAATTGAATACTAACAAATAAACCAAATGAAAAGATGAAAAAAATCACATTGTTTATTGTTGCAATGGTGGCGTTTGTTGGCACAATGGTTGCCGCATTGCCCATCACAAAGGTGGACCGTGTAAATCCCACTGACGAGATTTTTATGGAAATGGCTATTGATCAAGCCAAAGAAAGTGTGGCCGAGGGCGGATTGCCTTGCGGTGCATCGGTGGTGATGAGCAATCGCATGCTCGGTGTGGGTCAGGCGACAGAAAAGGCGACAGCCGAAGAAACTGCAATTGCCATGACTCGCAAGAAAAAACTCGGTTTTGCAACTGTGTATACAGTAAATGAGCCAACAGCCGAGGCTTATAATGTAATTTGCCGTGCCGGAGTCGAATCGGTAGTGTTTGTCAATTCGCGCGAAGATGTTATTGCCAAAGGCGTATATCCAGCCGAGGCTTATGACGAAGCACTCGTTGACTCAACATTAACAAAAGTGCCCATGACGCAACTCGACAACGCGTCGGCCGCTGCTGTGCTCAAAAACTGGAAGAAATAAAACACCTTAGCCTTGCGCAAGACCGTCAAATAACACGCCGCCACCCGAAGTTCCGAGTGGCGGCGATTGTTTTAATGGAGGTAGGTGTGTCATTGAAAACAAAAAACCTCGGCATCGGTGATGTCGAGGTTTTGGTGTGGGCGTTGACGGATTCGAACCGCCGACCCTCTGCTTGTAAGGCAGATGCTCTGAACCAGCTGAGCTAAACGCCCAAATTGCTTTGGTTGCTTTCTAAGAGAATGGAATTTTGAGGTTTGTGGGCGTTGACGGATTCGAACCGCCGACCCTCTGCTTGTAAGGCAGATGCTCTGAACCAGCTGAGCTAAACGCCCGTTCTCTGAGAAAGCGATGCAAAGGTACTGCTTATTTTTGAACTGACAAAATTTTTCGGCAAAAAAATCAGACTAATTTTCACATTGGTTGCTCAACTGTCAGACTGTCAGCAGGTTTTATTGTGTCAAATTTTACGTCGAATTTGGGTAACGAATCGGGTGCTATCACTTTTATGAGCGTAGAGTCAATGACAATGGTGTCAACCGGAGGCTTGGGCGTGAACTTGGGTTGACGATAGCGTGCGGTGTCGGGTTGAGTGCTAATCCAAGGTATGTCATAACCTTCTTCGAGATTTGTGCGGGTGTCGATGCGTCCGGGGTTGACAATAACGGGCATGCCGGGCTCAACAAATTCGACAAATTCCATAATCTGCTCGTTTGTGATGCGAATGCAGCCGTGGCTGCAGCGCCATCCGAGTGAACGGGGCGAGCATGTGCCGTGAATGCCTATCTGAGTAGTGCCTGGAATGCGCAAACGAACAAATCGCGGACCGAATTGGCCTTTTATGTCCGATTTCACGCCATTGTCATCGACAAACAGCCAATCGGTGCTATCATAGATGCCTTCGACCGAGAAGAATCCTTCGGGTGTTCGCTCGTCGGCTTTCTCGTGTTTAGTGCCGTAGTTGCGGCCGCAAGCCATTTTATGAGAGCGCAACAATCGGCCGTAGCGGTCAAACAGCTTGACGCGCATGGTGTATTTGTCGACAACGATAAAGCGTTCATATCGGTTTTTGAGCAATTTTTGTGCATAGGGGAAATAATCGCGAACCATCTGTGGCAAGATGCTGCCTTCGAAAAAGGGTTTCCACTGCTCGTCGGACATAAATGCCAATGCTTGTGCCGGAGTGGCAAAGTGGGCCGGCAGAGGCGGAGGCGTGATGGTGTCGGCGGCAAGGGTGTCAATGACGGCAACAGAGTCGGCAACGGCGGTGCTGTCTATGATGCTTGCAACAGAGTCAGAGCCGTTTTCGGCCGATTTGTTTTTGCTTGTTTGGCTCATGCACGAAGCCAATGTTAAGCCAATAAATGATATTATTATCGGAAGTATAGATTTCATTAGAGAGTAAGATTAAAATTTCAACCGCAAATTTATGATAATTGTTTGATAAATTTGCAATAAAGTCGCACGATATTCGTAAATTTGCATTTTAATCATCAGAAATAATAAAAATCAAAAAATAAATATGGAATTGACATCATTAACCGCAATTTCTCCTATTGATGGCCGCTATCGTGGCAAGTGTGAAAATCTTGATGAATATTTTTCAGAATATGCTTTGATTCGCTACCGTGTCAGAGTGGAAATTGAATATTTCATCGCGTTGTGTGAGTTGCCTTTACCTCAATTGTCGGGTGTGTCGGCCGATTTGTTTGAGCCTCTTCGTGACATCTATCGCAATTTTTCTGTTGCAGATGCTCAACGCATCAAAGATATTGAAAGCGTGACAAACCACGACGTGAAAGCTGTGGAATATTTCATCAAAGAGCAATTTGACCGTCTTGGCCTTGAAGCACACAAAGAGTTTATTCACTTTGGTCTCACATCACAAGATATCAACAACACTTCAGTGCCCTTGTCAATCAAGGAAGCAATTAATGATGTTTATCGTCCTCTCTTGGTTAAGCTCATTGAGCAACTTGAAGCCTTTGCTCAAGAATGGAAAGATCTTCCCATGCTTGCCAAAACTCACGGTCAGCCCGCATCGCCCACTCGCTTGGGCAAGGAAATCGGTGTGTTTGCCTATCGTTTGCGTCAACAATTAGCTCACTTTGACGCAGTGCCCATTAGTGGCAAGTTTGGTGGCGCTACCGGTAATTTCAATGCTCATCTCACAGCCTATCCCGCTATTGACTGGTGTAAATTTGGCGCTGAATTCCTTGCCGACAAATTGGGTATCGTGCGTGAAGAACTTACCACACAGATTTCAAACTATGATAATCTTGCTGCATTGTTTGATGCAATGCGTCGCATCAATGTCATTATTCTTGACCTTGACCGCGATATGTGGCAATATATTTCAATGGAATATTTCAAACAGAAAATCAAAGCCGGCGAGGTTGGCTCATCAGCTATGCCCCACAAGGTTAATCCCATTGACTTTGAAAACTCTGAGGGTAACTTGGGTATTGCCAACGCAATTCTCGATCACTTGGCAATGAAACTCCCCATCTCACGCTTGCAACGCGACTTGACCGACTCTACAGTGTTGCGTAATGTGGGTGTTCCCATGTCACACATGCTCATTGCTCTCCACAGCACACTCAAAGGTCTTGGCAAATTGCTCTTGAACGAGCAGGCTATCAGCGCCGACCTTGATGCTATGTGGAATGTGGTAGCCGAAGGTATCCAGACAATTCTTCGCCGTGAAGGTTATCCCAAACCCTATGAAACTCTCAAAGAACTCACTCGCGTGAATTCGACAGTAACTGCCGAGAGCATCGCGGCATTCATTGACACACTCAATGTGAGTGACGATGTTAAGGCCGAACTCAAACGTCTCTCTCCACACAGTTACACAGGATATTAATTGAATGAAATGCTGAGAGTGGGAAACCGGTTTTCCTGCTCTCGGTTTTAATTGACAACTCCAATGGCTGGAATACAAAAAACTAATGCTGCACGGTTGCTCGACAAGGCAAAGATTCCCTATGAATTGGTGCCCTATACCGTCGATGAAAATAATTTGGCTGCCGACCATGTGGCCGAAGAATTGGGCGAGGACATCAATCAGGTGTTCAAAACCCTTGTGTTGCATGGCGACCGTAGCGGATACTTTGTATGTGTGATTCCGGGAAACTGTGAGGTAGACCTGAAAAAGGCCGCAAAAGCAGCCGGAGCCAAGAAGGCCGAAATGATACCGATGAAAGAGTTGTTACCTCTCACGGGATATATCCGTGGCGGTTGCACCTCGGTGGGAATGAAGAAACAGTTCCCTACATATTTCCACACAACAGCACTTGATTATGACCATATTTTTGTGAGTGCCGGACAGCGTGGACTGCAATTGAAAATATCGCCTCGCCAGCTCATTGACTATGTGAGAGCTGAGGTGGTTGACCTAACCGTAAATGAAAATGCAGATGATGAAGAATAGCATTGGACACATATTTCGCTTGACAACATTTGGCGAGTCACACGGGGTTGCCGTGGGTGGTGTGATTGACGGTATGCCTGCCGGCATAGAGATTGACCTCGACCGCGTTCAGCAAGACCTTGACCGTCGCCGTCCCGGACAGTCGGCCATCGTGACCGCACGCGACGAAAAAGACCGCGTTAAGATTTTGTCGGGTATCTTTGAAGGTAAAACTACCGGCACACCAATCGGTTTTGTTGTCGAAAACAGCAATCAGCATTCGGCTGACTATGATAATATGCGCGACACCTATCGCCCGTCTCATGCCGACTATGCTTATGATGCCAAATATGGCGTGCGCGATCATCGTGGCGGCGGACGTTCGTCAGCGCGTGAGACGATAGCTCGAGTTGTAGGTGGAGCATTTGCCCGTCAGGTGCTTGAAAAGTTGGGCATAAAAGTGTATGCCTACACGTCGCAAGTGGGCAGCATTGCGCTCGACCGCGACTACAAGAAATATGATCCCGCGATGATTGAATCAAATGCTGTTCGTTGTCCTGATGCACAAAAGGCCGAACAGATGTATCAACTCATCAGCCAGGTAAAGGCCGACGGTGATACCATAGGAGGCGTTATTACCGGTGTCGTAACCGGAGTGCCCTGCGGCCTTGGTGAACCTGCATTTGGAAAGTTGCACGCATCGTTGGGTGCGGCTATGCTCAGCATCAATGCAGCCAAGGGCTTTGAATATGGTATGGGTTTTGACGGTGTCGCTTGCCGAGGCAGCGAAATGATTGACCTATTCACTCGTCGCGAAGATGGTTCGGTCGGTATGCTCACAAATAATTCGGGAGGTATTCAAGGCGGCATTTCAAATGGTGAAGATATCTATTTCCGTGTTGCTTTCAAACCGGTTGCCACGCTATTGCGTGAGATTGAAACCATCGACCGCAACGGTGAGGCTGTTACGCTTCACGCTCGTGGACGTCATGATCCATGTGTATTGCCCCGTGCTGTTCCTGTGGTTGAGGCCATGGCAGCAATGGTGATTCTCGACGCTTATCTCATTAACAAGACCGTACACTTATAATAAAGACTGCAAATGGGGGCTTATTATCGCGATTTCTCTGATTTTCTTGCCGAGTTGTTTCCGTGCAAGATGCAGAAAATTGCCGTGAAT
>JAFPCM010000118.1 GCA_017390185.1 Muribaculaceae bacterium | reverse complement strand
GAATCAACTGAAGATAATCGGGAGTA
This sequence comes from Muribaculaceae bacterium, assembly GCA_017390185.1. Classification (GTDB taxonomy): domain Bacteria; phylum Bacteroidota; class Bacteroidia; order Bacteroidales; family Muribaculaceae; genus RGIG4079. Next base: position 3,695 of record JAFPCM010000118.1, on the reverse strand, counting down.
TATTCTTTCATTAGTTGGCTGACTGATTACGCAGATTTGACATCAAATTTGTTAACTCTATGAATTGCTGCACACTCAATTGCTCGGGGCGCAGAGCAAAAATCTTGTCTTCGGGGATCGTGACTCCGGCGGGCAATAACGATTTGAGCGAATTGCGAAGGGTTTTGCGGCGTTGGCCAAACGATGTTTTCACCACCGTCTTGAACAATCGTTCGTCACAGCCCAAGTCGGTAACCTCATTGCGGCGCAATCTCACCACACCTGATTTGACCTTGGGCGGCGGGTTAAACACATGCTCGCTCACCGTGAACAGATATTCTACATCATACCATGCTTGCAACAACACGCTCAATATGCCGCGAGTCTTGTTTCCGGGAGCGGCCGCCAATCGCTCGGCAACCTCTTTTTGCAACATGCCCGAGCAGCAAGTCACTTTATCTTTAAAATCAAGAACACGGAAAAATATCTGTGACGAAATGTTGTAGGGATAGTTACCTATCACACAGAAATCGCCCTCACCCACAGCCGCGGGCAAGTCCATTTTCAAGAAATCGTCGGCAAGAACACGGCCTTCGAGCTCGGGGAAGTATCGATTGAGATAGTCCACACTTTCGTTGTCAATTTCCACCACCTTGAGGTCGTGGCCACGGTCGAGCAAAAAGCGGGTAAGCACACCCATACCCGGTCCCACCTCGATTATAGGCATACCTTTATAATCGTCGAGAGTTGCCGCAATGCGGTCGGCCACCGAAAGGTCGGTGAGAAAGTGTTGGCCTAAGGCTTTTTTGGGTTTTACCTGCTGCATATTTATGTGTTTTGATTTTTCGTAACTACAAAGATAATGTATTTCTCACGAAAAACCCATCACATTCCTACTTCTTTCTTTCATTTTACCGAAAAATAATTTCACCAAACGATATTACGCAGTGCAAAAATATAGGATAACACAACGCAATTTTATGCATTATTTAGCATTTACACACATTTTCTTACTAAAAATTACATTTTTATGGCATTTTTTCTTTACCTTTGCTCCCAGAAATCAAAAAAATAGGGGTTTCCGAAAACCTAAAACAGAGTAGGAATCTAATCTTTCATTAATATCAATTAATTATGAAGAAAGTTATTTTGGCTGCTATTATCGCATTCACATCTATGGCAGCAAGCGCACAAGTTTGGATGGGTGGTTCACTTGGTCTTAACTTCACAAAACCCGAAGGTGGCGAAGTTGCTACATCATTCTCAATTGCACCCGAAGTTGGTTACACACTCAGCGACAAATGGGACATCGCAATCGCATTGAACGAATCATTGAAAATCACTGACGGAGCTTCTGCAAACTCAATCTCAGTTGAGCCTTATGCACGCTACACATTTGCAAAAACAGGCATCGTTTCATTCTTTGTTGACGGTGGTTTTGGCATCGGTTCTGCTGCAGTTGCAGTTGGTGACGGAGATGACGAAGAAGTAGGTTCAGCATTCGCTTTCAGCATCGGTTTCAAACCTGGTGTAAAATTTGCCGTATCTGAAAAAATCACACTTGTTGCTAAACTCGGCTTCTTGGGTTACGAACAAGTAAAAGACTCTTACAGCAACTTCGGTCTCAGCGTAGACAACAACGCATTGTCACTCGGTATGTACTGGAGCTTCTAATAGACTCTTACAACATTCCTTATATCAAAGGTCGTTTCGCGCGAAACGGCCTTTGTTTTTACCCGACCGAAACATTATCAGCGCCAACAATAAGCATCGGCCTATTTATGCTTTAGGCTATTTTGGCACACCAAATGCAACAAAAACGGCGTTTTTTTTGGTTAAAAGTAAAAAAATAAGTTACTTTGTAAGTTGAAAACAATACGACCCTATTAAAATGAGAGTTAAAATACATCACGAAGGCACCAACATAATTTTGATATTGCTGGCTATTTTGTTGGCAATCAATATCCCCGTTTGGCTTTATGCCAACGCGGCGTTCTTGCCCGTAGCGATTGTTTCGGCTCTTCTTTGGCTTTGTGTCGTAAATTTTTTCCGTTCACCCCGCCGTCGTTACACCGGCGAACGCGACAACATCGTGCTATCATCGGCCGATGGCAAAGTCGTTGCCCTTGAAGAAACTTTTGAAGACGAATATCTTCACCAACGTGTCATTCAGGTATCGGTATTTATGACCGTTTTCAATGTGCATGCCAATTGGTTTCCCGTTGATGGCGAAGTAGTCATGTCAAAGCACCATTCAGGACGCTTTATGGCCGCCTACCTTCCCAAGTCAAGCACCGAAAATGAGCGTTCGACAATCGTAATCAAAGCCAAGAACGGCCAAGAAATTCTCGTTCGACAAATTGCCGGCGCAATGGCTCGTCGCATCGTTACCTATGCCGAACCCGGAAACGAAGCCAACATCGAAGACCACATGGGATTCATCAAATTTGGCTCACGCATCGACATATACCTGCCTCTCGATGCTGAAATCCTCGTTAAACTCGGCGACAAGACCACTGGCGGCATCACCCCCGTGGCACGCCTCAAGTCCCAACAAAATGCTTAAACTCATTAAATCACAAATACCCAACACCATCACCTGCCTTAATTTGGTTGCAGGTTGTTTGGCTTGCATCTTTGCTTTCTCGGCCACCGAAACCGTCGGACCACTTCTCGGTTACCAATGGGTATTCATACTCCTCGGCATTGGCGCCATTTTTGACTTCTGCGATGGAGCTGCCGCCCGACTTCTCGACGCATACTCTCCCCTCGGCAAAGAGCTCGACTCGTTGTCTGACCTCATCAGCTTTGGCCTCGCGCCCGCATTGTTGCTCTACAACACCATCGAGCATTTCAGCTCTTGTTCATTCATGCCCTATCTCGCAATCGCAATAGCCGTTGGCGGTGCATTGCGCTTGGCAAAATTCAACATCGACGAAAACCAGGCCACAACTTTCAAAGGCCTTCCCATACCCGCAAACGCAATCTTCTGGATTGGCGCTTGCAACTGGATTTACACCAACCAATATCCCGGCGACATCGCCATGGCAGTAATCATTCTCGCCATCACATTCCTCATGGTGTCAAACCTCAAAATGACATCGCTCAAGTTCAAAAACTTTGATTGGCGCGAAAATTTCCGCCGTTATGTACTAATCTTTGCAGCCATTTCATTTGTTGCTATTTGGGGCATATCGGGATTTGCGTGGACAATCTGCTTCTACACACTCATTTCGGTTTTTGCCCGCAAAGGCAACGAATAACCTGAGTCAACCTCAATCAATCTATATCTATGACTGCTTTCTTTTTATTAGCATTATTGTTTTTATTGCTGTGGCCCGTCATCAAAATAGGCTACAAAATCTATCGCGCACAACGTCAAATGCGCAAAGCATTTGAACAAGCAAGCCAACAACAGCAGCAACAGCAAAAACAAGAAGCCGACCGCGAAAAGATATTTGACCGCAATGTAGGCGAATATGTCGACTTTGAAGAAATCGAAAACACCGACAACAGCTCAGAGCCCCACTACAACCCGACGGTAAAAATCGAGCCACAAATCGAAGATGCCGAGTGGGAAGACATCAAATAACACAACCACACTCGCTCCCGAGGCACATCAACAGCCATGGCACAGTATTATACCCACCGACTTTTTGAATTTTTGCAACAAATCAGCCGCAACAACAATCGTGAGTGGTTTCAGCAACACAAAT
>JAFPCM010000015.1 GCA_017390185.1 Muribaculaceae bacterium | reverse complement strand
GTCAAGGAGGAATGTCCAATTTTCGATGTACCACACATCGTGCTCAACTCGTTTTTCCATTTGCCAAAGTTGCTCGGTTTGACCACGATATCCGTTTACTTGAGCCCAACCTGTGATGCCGGGTTTGATGGCGTGGCGAACCATGTATTTGTCAATGAGTTTGCTGTAGTCGTGGGTGTGTTTGAGCATGTGTGGACGTGGGCCGACGACCGACATATCGCCGAGGAATACATTGATAAATTGGGGCAGTTCGTCGATGCTCGATTTGCGCAAGAAGTCGCCAACGCGAGTTTTGCGAGGGTCGTCTTTCTCGGCTTGTTTGCTATCGCTGTCGGCGTTGACTTTCATTGTGCGGAATTTCCAACAGTTGAAGTCTTTGCCGAGGTGTCCGGTGCGTTTTTGCTTGAAGAATACGGGACCGGGCGATGAGAGCTTGATGGCGATGGCCACGGGAATGAACACGATGGGGGAGAAGAGTAGCACGATTGATGAGAAAAACAAGTCGAACGAGCGTTTGAGCAATCGGTTTACAAATCGTTTGAGCGGGTTGCAACGCAATGTCATAACGGCTACGGGCCCCATGTTGTAGAGGTCAAATCCGCGGTTGATGTATCGGCTGATTTGTGGCACAAAGTAGAATTGCACGACATTGTCGTCGGCAATTTTGATTACTCGGCCTATGGTCTCGTCGTCTTGTCCCGAGATGGCGAAGTATATTTCGTCAATCTGTTGGGTTTTGACATAGGTGTCGAGGCTGTCGATTGTGCCGAGATAGTTTCCGTTGAAGTCGTCGGGGCAGTCATTGTCAAAAAATCCCATGACTTTGTAGCCATATCCGGCGTCAGAGAGCATTTCTTCGTAAAGACGTAGTGCTGTGGGGTTTGTGCCGATGATTACGGCCTGAATGAAGTTGCGTCCGATGCTTCGGTAGTGTTTGGTGATGCGTCGTGCGATTGACCACCAAAGCGTGAATCCGGTGAACATGAGCGTGTAGAATACCAAAAGTGTTTTGGCGGGGATGTGCCAAATTTTGAGCACATAGGACATGGTGACAAATAAAAGTGCGTGAATGCCAACGGTCTGTATTACACGCAAAAATATGTGGTCCATGTAGATTGTTCGCTGGCTGGTATTGTTTTTGAGCCAAAGTGCGATGGGGAGGTATGATAGGTTGACAAGAAACATTGTGACACGAGCGTGCTCACGAATCATGTCGTGTGAAAGAAGGCATGTCAAAACAAAAATAATATTGAGCAGAATCAGGTCTGATGCTGTCAATATGAGTTGTATATAGCGTCCGTAGCCTTCGTTATTTTTTGCTTTTGTCATTGTTAGCCGATAGTTTTATAGGGTTTCGTTTCATGGTATAGCAACCGGGCGGTAATATTCATGAATGTTACCGCCCTGTTGTATCTTTAATTATGAAACGAATAAATATGGGTGTTTATTGTGAAAACTTCCCGGAAAATTTATTCGGTATGGAATGACTTTTTTGAGCCCTGTTAGAGTTTGCTGTCGATTACGCCGATTTTCTTTTCAAGCACTTCGATATCGTCTTTGATGCGTTGCATTTTGCGTTCCATTTCGCGCACCATTGAGTCACCGCTTTTTGATTTGCTGTTGAAGAAACCGAGGTTGTTTTGATAGGTTTGCAATTCGCCTTTCTTTTGTTCATAGGCACGAACAAGGCGTTCGCGTTCGCGGTAAAGTTTGTCTTTGTTGCCGCTCATCTCGTTGATAGAGTTCTCAAAGTTAGCAAAGTTAGCCTTTGTTTCTTTGATGTCAAAGCGCTCGTAAGCCTCGTTAACGGCTTTGCGATATGCTTCATAAACGGCATCTTTTTCTTTGAAGGGCACATGGCCGATCTGTTGCCATTGAGCCATGAGTTCTTTCACTTTGGCGATAGCCTGGTCGCGAGGTGTTTCGTTGTCGATAGCGGCAATTTGTTCAATAACCTCTTTCTTGGCAGCGAGGTTGGCTTGCTCGGTGCGACGTGCGCCAGATGTGCTCTTTTTCTTTTGTTCAAAGAAGTAGTCGCAAGCAGCGAGGAAGCGTTTCCACACAGTGTCGCTATGTTTCTTGGCTACAGTGCCAATTGTTTTCCATTCTTTTTGAAGTGCCACCAATTCGTCAGTAGTCTTTTTCCAATCGGTGCTGTCTTTGAGGGCTTCGGCGCGTTCGCAGAGAGCGATTTTCTTTTC
>JAFPCM010000117.1 GCA_017390185.1 Muribaculaceae bacterium | reverse complement strand
GCAATGGCAATTTACCGACACCATCGACGCAATGCAATCGGCTATTAACGATATTGTTGTTGATGCCCCGTTTGACATGTCCATGCTCGGCTATCGCATTAAATCAACCAACGGCACTTTCACCGACGGCGAACAGGCAGTCATATCAATTTTGCCGTCAGCCACTCCCGTTATCGAGGCCGACAATTTCTACATGTCGCCCCAAAGCCACCGCAAAGAAATCGAGATGGGAATCATACCCGACAATGCACGCACTACTCTCCAATTCTGCGAAAACCCTATTTGGTATTGCGTAACTGCATTGCCCGGAATGCGCAACTGCGAAAGCAAAAACGCCAATTCGGCCATCGCCGCCATATATTCGGCTGCTATTGCTGAAGGAATTATGCGCAACAATCCGGTCTTAGCATCGGCTCTGCATCAGTGGCTCAACAGCGATGATCGCGACTCGACACTCACCTCTATGCTCGAACGCAACCAAGATCTAAAAATAGCATTGCTCAGCGCCACTCCGTGGATGATGGACGCCCGCTCTGACAGCGAACGAATGGCCCGCTTGGCTCTGCTCTTTGACAAGAAAGAGATTAGACGAGTATACAAAGACAACATCACCCTACTTGGCCAATTGCAAAATGCAGATGGCGGTTGGCGTTGGATTAAGCAATCAAATATCACCTCAACATGGACCACGCTCAATGTGCTTGTGATGTGTGGGCACATGAAAAAACTCGGCTACTTACCCGACAACCAGCCGTTTAACACCATGATTGAAAAGGCCGTCAAGTATATCGACGACCACTATGCCCGACAATATGCCAAATACCCTAAGGCCAACACCGACTACACCCGCTATGTCTATGTGCGCGACTATTTTGACGACATCAAGCAATCGACAGCAGCAGCACGCGTTACGGCTGCCACTGTTCAAGCACTTTTGTCAGATTGGAAAGGTTACTCAATCCTTGGCAAATCGATTGCGGCATTGATTCTCAACAATCACAGTTACAGCAACACCGCCCGACAAGTGCTCAACTCACTGCGCCAATACTCGCGTTGCACTCCCGACAACGGCATGTGGTGGCCATCGGTTGACGATGAATCAACAATCGACAATGTAGGTATTACAGCCATTGCATTAGACGCGTTTAACACCATTGAGCCCAAGTGTGTTGAGATTGACCAAATTCGCCAATGGCTCATTCTTCAAAAAAATGCAACCGATTGGGGCAATTCGGTAAACACTACGCTTGCCATCCACTCCATTATCAGCACCGGCACAAAGTGGACCACTCCTGCCCGCGGTGTAGAGATCGCTCTTGACGGCACCGAAATTTCCACAAGCAAATTTGAAACTGCCACCGGCTACATTCGCACCGACATATCGGCACATTCGCCTTCGGGCAAAACACTTGCCATTGCCAAACCGGCATCGACACCTGCTTGGGGAGCAATCTTCCGTCAGTTTACACAAGCAATGGCCCATGTCGATGCAAGCGCATGCGATGCTCTGTCAATCGACAAGCAACTTTATCGCCAAGTAGGCACTCCCAACGGCACCACATGGGAAAAAGCCGACAGCATTTCGTTGGGCGATGTGGTTAAGGTGAGCCTCACCATCAAGGCCAACCGCGACCTCGACTACGTAACCATTGTCGACGACCGTGCCGCATGCTTTGAACCGGTAGAACAACTGCCCCAACCCATATTCACTGAGGGCATTTACTTCTACCGCGAAAACCGAGATGCCGCAACAAATATGTTTGTTGACCACATGCCCAAAGGCACATATATACTCACATATGAGTTAAACGCCAACAACATCGGTAGTTTCTCATCGGGTATCGCAACAATTCAAAGCCAATATGCGCCCAACATTACAGCCCATTCGGCAGGCTCATCTATCTCTATTTCACGATAAAATCCACTATTTTCAATACCAAAGGGCGGCATTTGTCGCCCTTTGATTTTTATTGACTGTTTTTCATATCCTAAACCCTTTGTAGACAGGGATAAATTCATGTTCTACAACATATTTTAATTGTGTCGTGGAATCATTTTTTATAACTACCTTTGCCAAGATTATGCATTACTGCATTTATGTGATTCAAATACTATTTGAAATTTTAAATCCAACTTATACCAAATGAAACGAAACTTTTACAAATCGTTACTTGTGATATTGGCTCTAATATCACACCTTTCGTTATGGGCTCAGTCAACGCCCAAACATGAACATCGTTCGGCATGGGTAACCACAGCATGGCGCATGTGCTGGCCCACAACCTATGGTACTGGCACGTCTGTTGCATCGGCGCAAAAGGCCGAAGCTGACGCCATTCTCGACATTATGCAAGAAAACGGTTTTAACACCGTATATTTCCAAGTACGAGGCATGAGCGACGCCATGTATAAATCAAGTTATGAGCCTTGGTCTTCTTATATTACCGGTTCACGTGGCACAGCCCCCTCATACGACCCCCTCGAATATTGGGTGCAAGCCTGTCACTCTCGCGGCATGGCTTGTTATGCATGGGTAAACCCCTACCGCTATGAATCGGCTGAAGGAACATGGGGCACTGCCGACTATCGCAAAAACAACCCCTCATGGCTTCTCACATATAACAGTGCAGTAATCCTCAACCCAGGTATGGCCGAAGTGCGCAAACGAATTGTAGACGTGTGCCGTGAAATCGTGCAAAACTATGACATTGACGGTCTTGTTTTTGACGACTATTTCTATTTGAACAGCATACCCAATTCCTACGACTCAAGTCTTTACAAAGCATCAGGTTCTTCATTATCTCAAGCCGATTGGCGTCGTGAAAATGTCAATACAATGGTCCGCGAGGTTTACAACATGATTCAAAGCACCAAGCCCTATGTGCGCTTTGGCATCTCACCTGCCGGTGTATCTAAAGAATCAGCATCAAAATATGGCATTTCGACATCAAGCATCAGTAGCGCATCTGACTGGCAATATTCTCAGATCTATAGCGACCCATTGGCATGGCTTGGTGAAGGTACTGTTGACTTCATTTCGCCTCAACTTTATTGGGTGACAAGTCACAGCACTAACGGATATGCCAAACTCTCTAAATGGTGGAGTGATGCTTGTTCTAAATATTTTAACCGACACTTTTACTCAAGCCATTCTATTTCATTCCTACATGGAGCTAATACCACTTCAAACTGGGCTGAAATAGCAACTCAAATTCAGTATAACCGTGACTATACAGGCAACAATGCCGCCGGTTGCGTTCTTTTCGGTTCTCGCGACTTTACCGGTGTTCGCAACGCAGGACTCGCCCCTTATCTTAAAACCAACAAATTCCAAAACCTCGCTTTGCAACCGGCTATCACATGGAAAAACGCCACTAATCCCGGCCCGGTATCAAACATCGCTCTTTCAGGTTCAAAACTCACATGGACAGGATATAACAATATGCGCTATGCAGTTTATGCAGTGCCCAACGGTGTAACTCCCGGAAGCGATGTTGCATCAAACTACCTCATCGGTAACCCATACGAAACATCATTTGACGTTTCGGGCTACACTTCAGGCTACCAATTAGGCGTATCGGTTGTTGACCGCTATGGCAACGAGTATGAAGTAACATGGCTCGGCAGCAGCTCTGTTGTTGAACAATTGCCACAAGTTACCATCACCGATCCCAAAGATGGTTCAACAACAGCCGAAACATTCAGTTTCAACTGGACCGCTATCGCAGGAGCAACCTACACGCTCGAAATCTCTACAACATCAGCATTCTCATCGGTTGCATTCTCAAAAACCACAACAGCAACCACCCTTTCATCAACAGCCTTCAACTTGGCACAAGGCACAACCTACTATTGGCGTGTAAAAGCATCTAAATCGGGTTATGCATCATCAACATCATGGGTTGGCTCATTTACAACCTATAAATCATCAACATCGGGAGGCACAACAACCAACACCCCCAAAGACCCCGCTTCTTATGCCGATGTTGACGGATACTCAATTGAAAATCTGTGGATGTACTCGGTTAACACTAACAATTTCCCATCTACACTCGGTGGCGACCAACGAAGCATGACCGCTTACAATGGCAATATTTATATAACACATCGCGACGGCTATCTCAATGAGTATAGCGGAACTACAGGAGAATTGCTCCGTAAAATCACTTTATCAGGAGACTTCTCAAAGTCATCAAGCGGCACTGCTCTTACTTTTAAATGTAACGATGTGTTTGTTGACGGCGCAGGCAACCTGTGCATCAGCAACTTGACCATCAACACTGCTTCAGAACCGTTAACTGTGTGTACAGTCAACCTTTCAACCGGTGCAACTACTCGCGTCTTTGAATCGTCATTGACCACTTCATTGCGCATTGACTATGCTGCAGCTCGTGGCGATGTGACCGCCCAAGGCGGCGAAATCTGGGCTGCTGTGGCCAACTCCAATACTGTATATCGCTGGACTCGTAATGCCTATGGATCTTGGGTTGCCAACGGCACCACAATCGGCTCGTACTATTCAAGCACTATCAACGCAGCTGCAAACAACAGTACAGCTCCCCGCATTATGCCCATCTCATCAACACAATTTGTTCTTGACGGACATAATTCAGCCCCTACATTATACACATTCGTAACATCGGGCACCGCAACCATGAACGACAGTTTCAGCAAAAACACAAGCTTAGCTCCAACTGCCGACAATTGGAACGGTCTCTGCACCGCAACTGCCAACAACCACCCCATTTTTGCTTATGTATCATCAATTGCACCCAATGCATTCTATATTGTCAGCAATCCGGCAAATTTCAACTATGCACAAATGAAGATGTTGTGGCAAGTTCCCGATGCCGGTTTTGGCTCGGCTTCTAACTCATATGTATCAGCTCAGCCTGCGGCAATCAGTAACAGCGACGGTTCTGCCACAATATTCCTTTACACTCCCAACAACGGCCTGGCTGCTTATAAAGTATCTTATAACTCAGGCGGTTCAACCGATGTTCCCGTTCAAGACCTCGACGCTGTGACATTGCAATCACCATCTAATGGCGCTACAACCACCAGCGGTTTCAACTTCACTTGGAGTGCAATATCAGGAGCCACCTATACTATTGAAGTTTCAACATCAGTAACATTCAGCAACATCAATTTCTCGGCTACAACTTCAACCAATAGCTATGCTTCAAGCAACTTTGCTCTTGCACAAGGCACAACCTACTACTGGCGAGTGAAGGCCGAAAAGAGCGGCTATAACAGCTCTGTTTCATCAACAGGCTCGTTCAAGACAGCAACTCCCGACCTTTCGCCCGTCTCACTCACATCTCCCACATCGGGTGCTACTGTTAACGATGGGTTCAATTTCTCATGGTCATCAATCGTGGGTGCATCTTACACACTCGAAATTGCCAAAGCTGCAACATTCTCAACCGTATTGTTCTCGGCTAAGACAACAGCAACAAGTTATTCGTCAAACAACTTTGACCTCGACTCAAACACCACATATTATTGGCGCGTGAAAGCCGAAGTTTCAGGCTATAACTCATCAACTTCTGAAATCAGATATTTCACAACAGCCAAGCCTTCGTTAAGCGCAGTGACTCTTAATAGTCCTGTGGGAGGAATTGTTGTTGATGACTCATTTAATTTCTCTTGGAGTTCAATTTCTGGAGCAAATTACACAATAGAGATTTCTCCATTGGCTACATTTGCCACAGTAATGTACTCATTCTTCACCTCAAACAACTCTATCGCATCAAGCAACTTTGAATTCACCGATAACACCAAATATTATTGGCGTGTAATTGCCGAAAAAAGTGGCTATAACAGCTCTACCAGCGTAGTGGAATCATTCATGACTCCCGCGGCTGAGATTGTGGTTCCCGACAAACCGGTGACTGGTCTGCCCACCGACGGTGGCGATTATGAATCAAAGAGAGGTCTCGTTATTGAAAACCTTTGGATTTATTCAATCAAGACAGGAAATTATCCCGATGCCCATCTCGGTCGCGACCAACGCGGTATGGCAGCCTACAATGGCAATATTTATGTTTGCGAACGCAACAGCGGAGCAGGCTACCTCATAGAGTTCAACGGTAAAACAGGCGAATACATTCGCACAATTGCCCTCACAGGCGACTACCTAACACTCTCTGATGGCAACAAAGTTGGCTACCCATGTAACGACGTATTCGTTGACGGAGGCAACAATCTTTGTATCAGCAATATGGTAACTTCATTCCACGCATCTGGCCAATTAAACGTCTGCACCGTTGATATTGAAACCGGAGCAACAACTCGCGTCATGGAATCATACATGAGCGACCGCAGTATGCGTATTGACCACTGCATGGTATATGGTGATATCACAAAATCAGGAGCAAAATTGTTTGCAGCTTCTTCAAGCGGAAGTGGCAGTTCGACTTACCGCAACCGTGTATACACATGGACTCGTAGCGGCGACCACGGCTCAAACGATGCATATACCTATTGGCCATCAAGCAACGTAAAAAGCTACACTTGCCGAAACTTCTATCCATCAAGTGCAGGCGGTTTTGGTAACGCCCCACGCGTATTACCAATTTCAAGCAGCAAGATAATCCTCGACGGTTCGACTATCTATCCCACTTATTACAACATTGGCAACTCTTCAATATCAATCCTTGACAGTTTCAATTCCAACTCGTCAATCAAACCTGCCGGTATGTTAAGCGCAGGTATGTGTTCGGCAAGCGTAAACAACAAGCCGCTCTACATCTATGCGTTCAATGACGATATCGCCGACTTCTTTAACTTTGCCGTAGTATATAACCCCAACGAATTTGACTATGATTCAATGGAATTATTGTGGACCATACCTCACGAAGGCTTAGGTAATGTTAGCCATGGCTATGTATCGGCAATTCCTGCAACAATTGAAAATGACGACAAGTCTATCACCTTGTTTATATATGTACCCAACAACGGTATCGCAGCCTACCGCATCTATGACCCAACAGTTACAGCAATCGAAGATGTTGAAACAAGCAACGGTCTTGACATAACAGTTAGCGGCAAGTGCATTTACCTCAGCGAAAAAGCCAATGTGGTTAAAATCTACAACCCTGCAGGCTCATTGGTAGCAAGCAAAACAAATGTGCTTTCAATGAACCTCAGCCACTTGGATGCAGGCGTATATATTGTTAACGCCGAAAATGAAAATGGTGCAGTTACAGAAAGCATCGTTATCAGATAAAATCTACTTGTAATATTTGTTTCATAATCATTTGGAAGGACTGCGTTGCGCGATGTAACGCAGTCCTTGTTTTTGGTAACAGCAAATTGTATAATACCAATTTACAGCATTTACCCCGCTTATTTATTAAAAAGATTTAATTCCGTTTATTTTTTATCCCGCCAAGTATTGACAATTCAGAAAAAGTCACTACCTTTGCACCAGTTTTTCATGGTATTAGATTTAAGGTAAGAAAGTTATTCGTCGCGACGACGAGTAATTTTTTTTTTGCGCCTGACCATTCCCATATCCTCACCTAAAGGCGCAGCGTTAGCATTATCCCGATTTGCACAGATTCTAAATTGTCCTTTTTGTCCGATTTGTGGAATAAACAGTTCATAGATTGTCCTTTTTTACTTTTTTGACTATTTTTTATTAGTCAATTCAACTAATCTATCGTAACTTTGTTGAAAATTTACACATTAGTCAATAAAATAAATTAATTTATCACACACTTATGAGATTTAAATCTTTAGGAGCTGTAATTTTCGCCTTTGCGATAGCTGTGCCTACTTGTGTCAGCGCACAAGAAACCGTGGCCACTACCGACACATTGGTTCTCTCACTTGACCAATGCATTGCAATCGCACTTGATGAAAACCCCACAATCAAAGTTGCCGACATGGAAATTAAGCGTGTCGACTATTCTAAGAAAGAAATTATCGGTCAATTACTGCCTTCTATCAGTTTTGACGCAAGTTATAGCCGCACTATCGAAAAGCAAGTGGCATACATGAACATGGATGCATTCAAAGGCTTGGCAAGCTTAGGCGGTGGAGCCGGCACAGGCGGCGAAGACGCATCGGGAGAAGCATCAGCACCAAGCAAATCATCGAGCAGCGACGGTGGCATCAAGATGGGTCTTGACAACTCTTACGCAATGGGATTCTCGGCAGCATTGCCTATCATTGCCCCCCAATTGTGGAAATCAATCAACCTCACCGACAATCAGATTTTACAAAACGTGGAATCAGCCCGCAAATCACGTCTCTCGCTTGTCAACCAAATCAAGAATGCATATTACACTCTTTTGCTTGCCGAAGACTCTTATCGTGTGATGCAAGAAAGTTATGAAAATGCAAAATTCAGCCAAGAAGTGTATGAAAAGCGTTACAAAGTTGGTGCTGCTTCTGAATATGATGTATTGCGCACATCAGTAACAGTAAAAAACATTGAGCCTCAAGTTGAACAAGCTCGCATCTCTATCAAGCAAGCTCAATTGCAATTGTTCATTCTCATGGGCATGGACACTGCCGTTCCTTTTGCCACAAACGCAAAACTTGCCGATTACGAATCGACAATGTATGACAACACATTGTCACTCAGCCGTTCAATCAGCGAAAACAGCGACTTGCGCATGCTTGATATCCAAACCGAAACGCTCAAAGACGCATTGACCGTACAAAAAATGGCATGGGTTCCCACATTGGCCCTAACAGCCAACTACACATGGACATCATCGACCAATGGCACTCCATTCACTAACATTCGCTGGAACCCCTACTCTACTGTCGGTTTAGCATTTTCATTGCCCATTTTCCAAGGCGGACAACGCTATAGCCGCATCAAACAAGCATCAATCCAAGTTGAAGAAATGAAATGGCAACGCCAAAACCTGGAACGCTCATTGCAAATGCAAGTAGACGTTGCCATCGACAACATTCAAATGAATGTAAAACAAATTGCATCTAACGCCGAAAGCATGACACAAGCCGACAAGGCTCACCAAATCATGGCTAAAAGCTTTGAAATCGGTGCCGCATCTTATCTTGACTTGCGCGACTCTGAACTCGCATTGACTCGTGCACAATTAGCTTACTATCAAGCAATCTACAACTACTTGGTAGCTAACAGCAACCTCGAATTACTCTTGGGTAATGCCGATTTGCAAAAATATGAATCAGACAACGAATAATAATAAAAAACAATATAACACTATGTACTCAAAAAGAGTTTTTATCCGCCCGCTCGCGGCAATGATGATTGTCGCTGCAATGACCGCTTGTAGCGGTTCAAGCAATGAGTCTGCTACTACAACCACAGTAGAAGAACTTCCCAAAGTCGAAGTCCAGAAAGTGTACACACAAGAGGTGAACCAACTTGCCGAATACACCGCTACTGTAGAAGCTTTCAAAACC
This sequence comes from Muribaculaceae bacterium, assembly GCA_017390185.1. Taxonomy (GTDB): domain Bacteria; phylum Bacteroidota; class Bacteroidia; order Bacteroidales; family Muribaculaceae; genus RGIG4079. Next base: position 6,651 of record JAFPCM010000117.1, on the reverse strand, counting down.
AACAACATCACAACCTCTACACCCAACCGCATCAAAGACATTCTCGTTGATGTGGGTTACAAAGTGGCAAAAGGTCAAAAACTCGTCGTACTCGACAATGTGAACATCGACCAACTCAAAGTGCGCCTCGATAACATGGAACGCGAATATAACCGCGCGGTGCAATTACTTGAAATCGGTGGTGGCACACAACAAGCCGTTGACCAATTGAGAACAGAATTGGACGCTACTAAACGCCAATATGACAACTTAGTAGAAAACACCGTTCTTGTATCTCCAATCAACGGAGTTGTTACCGCACGCAACTTTGATCCAGGCGATATGACAGGCGGAGCAATCCTCACTATCGAACAAATGCGCCCCGTTAAAGTACTCATAAATGTATCAGAAAGCGAGTTCACAAAAGTTCGCAAAGGCATGAAGGCTGCCATTAAGCTCGACGTTTATGGCGACGAAGAATTTACCGGAACCGTTAAACTCATCCACCCAACAATCGACCCCGCAACTCGCACATTCACTGTTGAAATCGAAATCAGCAATGCCGACGAACGAGTGCGTCCCGGCATGTTTGCTCGCGTACAACTCAACTTTGGCACAGCCAATCACATTGTTGTTCCCGACCGCGCAGTTGTCAAACAAACAGGTTCGGGCGACCGCTATGTATACACAATCAACAACGGAATTGTATCATTTAACAAAGTTGAACTTGGCCAACGCATTGATAACACCTACGAAGTTATTTCGGGTGTTGAAGATGGTGCCGATGTCGTAATTTCAGGTCAAACACGCCTCACTAACGGTTGCAAAGCCGAAGTCATCTCAAAATAATTCAAATTTCCAATAAGTCAATACAACTGATAAGCTATGAGTATATATTCAAGTGCAGTGAAACGCCCAATCATGACCACATTGTGTTTTGTGGCCGTGACAATCATGGGGTTGTTCTCTCTGTCTAAACTTCCCATTGACCTTCTCCCGGATATTGAGACCAATACCATCATGGTAATGACATCATATCAGGGTGCAAGTGCCCAAGATATTGAGCAAAACATCACACGTCCTCTCGAAAACACACTCAACTCGGTTGAACATCTCAAGCACATATCGTCAAATTCACGTGAAAACATTTCAATCATCACACTCGAATTTGAATTTGGATATGACATTGACGATTTGACCAATGATGTTCGAGACAAACTTGATATGGTTTCAAGCTATCTGCCCGATGGCTCAGAAAATCCGATCATCTTCAAGTTTAGCACCGACATGATTCCCATCATGATGCTTTCGGCACAAGCAGAAGAAAGCATGCCAGGTCTTTACAAAATTCTTGACGAAGCGGTAGCCAACCCCTTAGCCCGTGTTGACGGAGTAGGTTCGGTGTCAATATCAGGTGCACCTAAGCGCGAAATCCACATCTACATTGACCCCGTTCGCCTTGAAGCATATAATCTCACTGTTGAAGGCATCGCTGGCCTCATTGCAGCCGAAAACCGCAACATTCCCGGCGGTAGCTTTGACATCGGCTCTGACACATACTCGTTGCGCGTACAAGGAGAATTTGACTCTCCGCTGCAGATGAAAGACATCGTAGTGGGCTCATACAATGGCCGCAACATCTACTTACATGATGTGGCACGCATTGACGACTCTCTTGAAGAAAGAGCTCAAAAAACAGTGACCAACGGCAACAAAGGAGCCATGATTGTTATCCAAAAACAATCGGGAGCCAACTCTGTAGAGATTTCAAACAAAATATTGGAAATGCTCCCCGACTTGCAAAAGCGTCTGCCCTCTGACGTTAAGCTTGACATGATTGTTAACTCGTCAGAAAACATTACACGCACCATTGACTCGCTCGTGGAAACCGTATTATATGCATTGTTGTTTGTAATGTTGGTGGTGTTCTGTTTCTTGGGACGCTGGCGCGCCACAATGATTATCTGTATAACAATCCCCATTTCGCTCATCGCCTCGTTCATCTACTTGGCAATGACCGGCACAAGTCTTAACATCATCTCATTGTCATCTCTGTCCATCTCAATCGGTATGGTTGTGGACGACGCCATTGTGGTACTTGAAAACGTAACAACACACATTGAGCGCGGCTCTGACCCCAAACAAGCAGCTATTCACGGAACAAACGAGGTGGGTATCTCGGTTATCGCTTCAACATTGACTCTTATAGCCGTATTCTTCCCATTGACACTTGTCACTGGTATGACAGGCGTATTGTTCAAACAATTAGGTTGGATGGTAACAATCATGATGATAATCTCAACTACATGTGCATTATCATTGACTCCGATGCTTTGTTCACAATTGCTTCGCAAGAACATCAAACACGGCAAGCTCTATACTATTTTCTTCACGCCCATACAAAAGGGTCTTGATGCTATTGACCGCGGTTATGGTCGCATGCTGAACTGGGTAGTGACACACAAAGTAAAAACCATCGTCAGCTGTACTGTAATCTTCCTTGCATCAATCTTCTTATTGCGCTTTGTGGGCTCTGAATTCTTCCCCACACAGGACAGCGGCCGTATGAGTGTTTCGCTTGAATTACCAATCGGTACTCGCGTAGAAATTGCCGACGAAGTAGCTGGCCGAATCGCCAACGAATGGGCCGAAAAATTCCCCGAAATCAAGGTATTGAACTACACCACAGGTCAAGCCTCAAGCGACAACACTTTTGCTTCAATGCAAAACAATGGCAGCCACATCATTTCTATGAACATCTCGCTTCACGACCTTGAAGACCGTGAACGCGGCATCGTCGAAATCGCCGATTTGATGCGTGAAAGCCTTAAAAACTATCCCGAAATCAAAAAGCAGAAAGTAAATGTTGGCGGTGGCGGCATGGGCGGACAGTCAAGTATCGACTTTGAAGTCTATGGCTATGATTTCGCCGAAACCGACTCTGTTGCACAACAATTGAAACGAGTTCTCAACAACATCAAAGGTACTGCCGACGTCATCATTTCCCGTTCAGACTACCAACCCGAATACCAAGTTGACTTTGACCGCGAAAAATTGGCAATCTACGGCCTCAACCTACAGACAGCAGCAACCTACTTGCGCAACCGTATCAATGGTAGCATAGCTTCTCGTTATCGCGAAGAAGGTGAAGAATATGACATCAAAGTAATGTATGCACCCGAAAACCGCACATCGATAGCCGACATTGAGAACATTCTCATTTATAGCAACACCGGCAAAGCTGTGCGCGTGAAAGATGTCGGCAAAGTGGTTGAGCGCTTCTCACCACCCACAATCGAGCGTAAAGACCGCGAACGCATCATTACTGTGTCAACAGTCGTTTCGGGAGTGCCCATGAGTGACGTTGTTACTGCAGCTCAAGCCGAAATTGACAAAATGGAAATTCCCACAGGTATCAATGTCGAAATCTCAGGTAGCTACGAGGACCAACAAGAAGCATTCGGCGACTTGTTATTACTTGGTTTGCTAATCATTCTTCTTGTATACATCGTGATGGCTGCTCAGTTTGAGTCACTCGCCTATCCAGGCATCATCATGACCTCATTACCATTTGCATTCACAGGTGTGTTCCTTCTTCTGTTCCTTACCGGACACAACTTGAACGTAATGTCAATGATTGGTGCAATCATGTTGATTGGTATCGTAGTGAAAAACGGTATCGTGTTGATTGACTATATCTCACTCAACCGCGAGCGTGGCATGTCAATTCGCACGGCGGTAGTAAACGGTGGTGAATCACGCTTGCGCCCAATCGTTATGACCGCATTGACAACTATCCTCGGTATGGTTCCCATGGCCGTAAGCTCGGGACAAGGCGCCGAAATGTGGCAACCTATGGGTGTAGCCGTGATTGGCGGTTTGACATTCTCGACATTGCTCACATTGTTCTTTGTGCCTGCAATGTACTGCCTCTTCGCTGCAGTAGGCATCAAACGCACTCGCAAGCAATTACGAAAAATCAACAAGTAAAAAATTTAGAAACTGACAACAATGAAATCAATCTTCATAGCATTTGACCAAGCCTACTACGAACGCATCGTGGATATGCTTGAAAAATCAAACTGTCGCGGCTTTACCGCATGGCAAGAAGTGCAAGGAAGAGGAAGCAAAAGCGGAGAGCCTCACTACGGCTCTCACGCTTGGCCCTCTATGGCATCGGCTATCATCACATTTGTTGAAGATCACCGCGTTGACGCAGTGCTTGATGCCCTTCACGCAATGGATGTAGAAACGCCCAAACTTGGCCTACGAGCTTTTGTATGGGACGTTGAACGCAGCATTTAAACAAGTTTTGAGCCCAAAATTTGCACAATTAACCAATAAGCAGTACCTTTGTACTGCATTTGCGCACGTGGCGTAATTGGTAGCCGCGCTAGACTTAGGATCTAGTGCCGTGAGGCGTGGGGGTTCGAGTCCCTTCGTGCGCACAACGACAAAGCCGAGTGAAAACTCGGCTTTGTCGTTTTTATATCGTTTGTTTTATTTTACTTCAACTGTTATTTCGGCGGTAGATTTGCCAAAGCGTGCCGTGAGAGTGCAGCGGCCTCGTTTAGCGCCGCGCATTGTTGTGCCTTTGGCTATAATCTTGCCGGCTTTGCCACACGAGAGTTTCACGCCCTTGACATCGGCATCAACCAAAATGCCATACTTGTTATAACCATATACCGTCGGCACATAGTCCTCGCCCACAGCTATCGTCTTGCGGTAATCGGCAAAGGCTATCGACACAATCTCGTTATCGACCGGCACATTGGCCACAGCAAAAATGCCATTGGCAACGGTGCGTTCTTTGCCGTCGCTCGGCACGTTGCAAATACCCAAATTCTTCACATACAATTCGCTTGAACCGCCACCGTCAAGGTTCATGGCATCATAGCAACCCACATATCTCATCATGTCAGCCAACACCTTTGTGGTGCAACCTTGCGACACTTTTGAGCGACCGTCAACTATCAGTATAACCATTTTGGTGCCGATTGAGTCATTACCTATCGCTGTTCGTGGGTGCAAGGCGTTCATGTGATACAATATGTCGACATTATCAGTTGTTTCCCCTCGTTGCAAAATAACCGGATAGCCACTAATTAACTGATTTGCATTGATATTTGTTCCTCCGACCACATTTACGGTTACCGACATATCAATCTCGTCGCCAAGCTGCAATGTGTTGACAAAATCACACTCCTGTCCTTTTGCTGTTAGCACATATCCTCCCTCGGGGATCGCCAATTCGCCACCAACCGATGGTGCAGTAGTTACTCGCAGTTTCACCAATTTACCCACAGATATCGGCTCATCAAGCGGCATCAATGTCACCTCGGCAACACTGTCACACTTGTCGCTGACACGGCCATATCGCTCTGTGTAAAGGTTAAGGCTATGGGGTTGGGCCACCTTATTGACACCGCCCAATTTCACAGCCCTGCCATGAGCCGACACTACGCATGAAACATCCATGAAGTCCATCACGGGCTTTCCGTCAGCACCAACAGCCCATTGAGTGCGACCACGGCTGTTGTCAATAAATATCAGCTCACCGTCACTAATCTGCGAACTTATAGAGTTGCCACGGCGCATGTTATAGAAATCGCCATTCACACCAAGGAAATACTGCGCCGAATCGCTATCGTGGTCCATAGCCATACCCGACACCGTTTGTCGCGCATAAATAATATCCTTTGCTTTCAGTGTTTTCAGCGAAATATAAGGATTTGAGAGATCGGTAGTAGTGTAATACACATTAAGGTTTTGCGCTCCTGTAAGGCGCAACGATGTGAGTGTCGTTGCCGGACCTACATTGATGTGGTTAACCGTATCCACATTATATACATTACCCTGTAGCTCCCACTGCGTTTGAGCCACAACATTTGCAGCAACGGCTACACACATCAACAATGCGAGAAATCGTTTCTTCATAAAAAATTGGCATTAGAAATTCAATGCCGTAAAATTAGTAAAAATCTCTCACCCGCAAAATATTTCATGGTCAACATAAAGTACTAAATAGCATGTGCCGGATATATCGACACAAAAAAAGCGGCAAGCCTGATGACTTGCCGCTTGGCGGAGAGGACGAGATTCGAACTCGTGGTAGGATTACTCCTACGACAGTTTAGCAAACTGTTGGTTTCAGCCACTCACCCACCTCTCCAATGGGAACGCTGAATCACATTCACGAGTGCAAAGGTAGGCAAAATAATTTAATTGGCAAATGTTTTTGGCAATATTTTCACTTTTTATTTGTATATTTGTGATATGAAAAAGAAAAAAGCACAAAAAAAGCGCAGCCGCGTGGCTCTTATTCTGGCAATTATCATTGCATTGATGGTTGCAGGTGGCATTATTGCCTATATTTACTCGATGAAGTCATATAATGGCAAAGAGCAATGGGTGTATATCCCTGACAACTCTACCGAGCAAGCCGTAAAAGACTCACTCACCACCCGATTGGGCGATAGCGGTAAGCGCATCTTTACAATGTGGAAGGCTATGGACGGCAAGACAACGGCCGCCCACGGCGCATATCGCATCAAGCCTGGCGACAGAGAGTATGACATCATGCAGCGCTTGCGTTATGGACAGCAGACTCCTGTCAAGGTGGTTTTCAACAACATTCGTACCATCGACCAATTGGCCGAAAAAATTGCCGCG
>JAFPCM010000014.1 GCA_017390185.1 Muribaculaceae bacterium | reverse complement strand
GAAAGCTTTCCATTATTTTGGATATTTGTGTTGATTAGGCACTTGGCAAGTAACCTGTCGGTGTTGTTATCTGTTAGATAGACATACTTTGATGTGTCGTTGATTGTTGGCGAGGTTGTTCTTCTTGGTCGCAAACTGACACGATAGAATCAATAAATGAGTGAGAACGTGTTAATCAAATCGGGGTTTCGTTAACATGTCAATCTGAATATGTCAAGCAAATGGCACTTTCTTTGACATATTCAGACTTCATATATATGAAATCGCCATTTTGTTAACATGACCATTATTCCTTATTATTTATGATATCATATAAGAGTTAGACACTTGGCAAGCAACCTGTTGGTGTTGATAACTTTTACGATATACATACGATGATGTGCCGTTGGTTGTTGGCGAGGTTGTTCTTCTTGGTCGCAAACTGACTTTGGGAAGCATTATTTAAGGGAACAGTAACGTTGTTAAAAGGATAGAAAAAAGTCTGCCGAACGGTTGTGGGGCAGACTTTTGTATTTGTGGCGATGTTGTTTAGATTTCTTTTTTGAATGCTTGGCGGCGGCGGTGCTGACGGTAGTCAAAGTACTGCCATTGAAGTTGCACGGCGGTGTTGTCGGCAAGTTCGGGGTTGCTTTCGGCATATTTGAACCCGTTTTTCACAAACGCGGGAATAAGGTCGGCAAACAGGAGAGAGTTAACGCCTTTGTTCATATATTCGGGTTTAACCGCGATGAGCATGAGGTCAACAACATTGTTGCGGCCATTGATTGCTTTGAGCAAGTGGTACCAGCCGAATGGGAATAGTCGTCCACGACTGCGTTGCAGCGCTTGTGAGAGCGACGGGAGTGAAATGCCAAGGCCAACAAGCTCTTCGTTTTTGTCGACGATGACGCTCACACAATCGAGTCGCAGCATACCTAAATACATGCCGATATAGTGGTCGATTTGTCGTTGGGTGAGAGGCGAGTAGCCATATAGTTGGTCGTAGGCTTGGTTGATGAGATTAAACAAGGCTTGACCATATTGGTCTTTGAGTTTTTTGCGGCTTGTGAATTTGATTGTTTTCAACTCATATTTGCGGCGCACAATGTCGGCGATGCGTTGGAATTTTTCGGGAACAGCGTCGGGAACGGCGATGCGAAACTCTTTCCATTCGGCTTCCGGTTCAAAGCCCATGCGTAGCATGTGTTTGGGATAGTAGGGATAGTTATAGATGGTGGCCATTGTGCCGAGTTGGTCAAAGCCTTCGACGAGCATGCCTTCGTGGTCCATATCGCTAAAACCCATTGGGCCCACGATGTGGGTCATTCCGTGTTGTTTGCCCCATTGGGCTACGGCATTGAAAAGAGCATCTGCCACTTCGTCGTCGTCAATCCAATCGGCAAACCCAAATCGCACTGTTTTTTCGCCTGTGCGTTCGTTGACAACATTGTTGATGATGCCGGTAATGCGACCAACGGGTTTGTTGTCGCGATAGGCCATGAATGATTGTGCCTGGCAAATTTCAAATGCCGGGTTTTTCTTGGGGCTCAAAGTGGCTATTTCGTCAAACACCAATGGTGGTACAAAACAATTGTTGTTTTTATATAGGTCAGTACCAAACTGAATGTACTTTTTGAGTTGTTTGGTCGACAAAGAGTTGATTGTTCTTATTTCAATTGCCATTGTGAGATTGGTTATATAAGGTTGAATCGGTAGTAGCAGGTGTTTCTATGGTTTCATTGTTTCGCTCGGGAGGAGTGGGTCGATAGGGCGAATTGAGCCAAGCAAGAAGCAATATCATGAGCGACAGGAACAATATGATGAGCAGATATAGTCGGTTGCCCGATTTTTGTTCGAGCGCCAAGTGCAATTCCTGCACGTCGCGATAACGGCGGCGAGGGTCGGGATTGGTGCATCGCTCGGCAATGCGTCGCAGCTGCGGATATTTTTCTTCGCAACTGTCGATGGCTTCGATCAACACTTTTCCGTAGTTGCAGATGTCTTCAGAGGCATCGGCAGGAGTGAGGTGTGAGCGTTGGTCAAAGCCCACATCGATGAGCTTGAGTTTGCCGCCAATTTCGGTGAAAATGATAGTCTCGGGGCGAATGGGGTGATGCACAATGTGGTTGCGCTGAATGTAGTCGAGTGCGCCCACAAGTTGGCGGCGCAACTGATTAATGATTTGTGGTGTTACGCGCTTTTGGTCAATGAGTTTTCGCAGCGAGTCGCCATACACATCATCGGTTATGATGCATCGGCCCACACCGGGCACATCTTCATAGTCGGTGATGATAACGATGTTTGGGTGGATGAGGTTGTAGCGCACATCAAACTCCTTTTCAATCATGGCCTGATATTCGGGCAGGTTGCGATATTGTGGTTTGAGAGTCTTGAGCATCAGCCATTTGCCGTGTTTCTTGGCGGTGTAGACATCATAAAACTCTTCTTCCCACTCAGGCAGAAGTTCTATTTCAGTCCATTTATCGTTAATCATTTCACCGTTGCTCATAGTGAAGAAAATGAGATGTTAGTATTGTTCGCTTTCGTTGGGGAAATCACGGGTTTTCACATCGTCGATATAGTGAGCCACAGCATCGTTGATGATGGTGGCAAGGTCGGCATATCGGCGCAAGAAACGGGGCGAGAAGCCCTTGTTGATGCCGAGCATATCGTGCATCACAAGCACTTGTCCGTCAACACCGCCACCGGCTCCGATGCCGATAACGGGAATGCTCAATTCCTGAGCAACGCGAGAGGCAAGTTTGGCTGGAATTTTTTCAAGAACGACAGCAAAACAGCCTATTTCTTCAAGCATCTTGGCGTCTTCAATCAACTTGTTGGCCTCGGCTTCTTCCTTGGCGCGCACGGCATAAGTGCCAAATTTGTTGATTGATTGGGGTGTAAGTCCCAAGTGTCCCATGACGGGAATGCCGGCCGAGAGAACGCGTTCGATTGATTCGCGGATTTCGCTACCGCCTTCCATTTTCACAGCTTCGGCATGGCTTTCTTTCATGATGCGGATTGCCGATGCGAGAGCCTCTTTTGAGTTGCCCTGGTAAGAGCCGAAGGGGAGGTCACACACCACCAAAGCGCGTTTAACGCCCTTGACTACCGATTTGGCGTGGTAGATCATGTGGTCGAGAGTGATGGGGAGGGTGGTCATGTTTCCGGCCATAACATTTGAGGCCGAGTCGCCCACGAGAATAACGTCCATACCGGCCTCGTCGATAAGTTTGGCCATTGAGAAGTCATAAGCAGTGAGCATTGCTATTTTTTCGCCACGCATCTTCATCTCGGTGAGACGGTGAGTAGTGACTTTGCGTTGGTCTTCTGTGTAGGTTGACATGTTAGTAAGTTATTATAGTTCAACGCTACAAAGTTACAACTAATTCGCAAATAAATTACATTTTGTTATGTCATTATAATCCGTCACCGACATTTTGGCGGTTATTTGGTTTGTGTGGTTTTGAGGAAGTGGTATATAAATAGGGCGGCGGCGAGGAATAGTGACACAGAGAAACTGAGGAAAATGCCATAGAGACCGAGGTCGGCAATGAACGCAAGTATGTAGGTAGCCGGCAGACCCACAACGACATAACTCACAAAGGCTATCCACAGCATGGGCATCACATTTGATGTGCCACGCAATGCGTTTGAAAAGTTGATTTGAGTTGCGTCGCCATATTGATATAGCACCAGCGGGGTGATGAGTGTGAGCGAGAGTGCTATCACGGCAGGGTCGTCGGTAAATGCACGAATGAGTATTTCTCCGCTGAAGATGAATATCAACGACGAGCAGGTGGCGAGAGCAAGCGAAATGTGGTAACCGGCCCATGATATGCGACGAATGGCGCGATTGTCATTGACTCCGGCCGCGTTTGAAACCAACACCGACACGCTTGAGGCAAGGCTGTAGTAGACACAAAATCCCAATGTGCCAACAATCAGCATTACTTGAAACGAAGCCAATGGAATTTTTCCCAACCATCCGGCCATGATTGCAGCTATAGAGAACGCTCCTGTTTCGAGTGTCATTTGTAGGGCTACCGGCCATGATGTTGATGAAATGTGGCGCATATTTTGTGCTGTCAAGCGGCTGGTGGCAAAACCTTTGCGGTAATCACTGAATTTTTTGAACGTGAAGAATGCGAGCATGATACCGACGGCCGATATTAAGCGCGAAGCAAGTGTGCTTAT
>JAFPCM010000116.1 GCA_017390185.1 Muribaculaceae bacterium | reverse complement strand
GTGTATATTGCAATGTCTTTGGGCTAATAAACAGAATAAATTTAAACATAAAATATAAAAACATGACTCCACTTGTAAGTATTATCATGGGAAGCACATCAGACCTTCCCATCTTGGAAAAGGCTGCAAAGTTTCTTGACGAAATGGAAGTGCCTTTTGAAATGAATGCACTTTCGGCTCACCGCACACCCGCGCAGGTTGAGGAATTTGCCCGCAACGCACGCTCTCGCGGTGTGAAGGTGATTATTGCTGCTGCCGGCATGGCTGCCGCATTGCCTGGTGTGATTGCTGCCATGACTCCGCTGCCCGTGATTGGTGTACCCATCAACTCTACTCTCGACGGTCAAGATGCATTGCTCTCAATCGTGCAAATGCCTCCCGGTATCTCGGTAGCAACAGTGGGTATTAATGCCGGATTGAATGCCGCTGTAATGGCTACTCAAATGCTTGCGTTGAGCGATGAGCAGTTGGCCGAACGCTTTGACCAATATCGCGCAAAATTGCAAGACAAAATCGTTAAGGCTAATGCCGAACTCAAAGAAGTGAAATATAAATTCAAAACCAACTAATAAACCGCGACATCGAATGAGTGTCTTTGACTATAAGCGTCGAAAGGCCCACACCGTGACTGTGGGAGGTATTCCCATGGGCAGCGATTATGATGTGAGATTGCAGTCGATGACATCGACATCGACCATGGACACCGAAGCGTCGGTTGAGCAATGCTGTCGCATAGCCCAAGCCGGAGCATCGTTTGTGCGACTTACCGCCCAAGGAGTGCGTGAGGCCGAAAATATGGGCCGCATCAAGCAGGAATTGCTCGCCCGAGGGGTTGACGTGCCTCTTGTTGCCGATATTCACTTTAATCCTCGTGCCGCCACGGCAGCCGCTCCGTTGGTGCAGAAAGTGCGCATCAATCCGGGTAACTTTGTAGACCCTGGTCGCACCTTCCGTCAACTTGAATACACCGACGAGGAATATGCAGCAGAAATCAAGAAAATCGAGGCCGCATTGGTGCCGTTTTTACAATTGTGTCGCGAACATGGTACTGCCGTTCGCATCGGTGTAAACCACGGCTCGTTGAGTGACCGCATCATGAGTCGCTATGGCGATACTCCTGCCGGAATGGTTGAGTCGGCCATGGAATTTTTGCGAGTGTGTGTGGCGCAGAACTTTACTCAAGTGGTGATTTCGATTAAAGCCTCAAACACCGTGATAATGGTTGAAACTGTTCGCCGATTGGTAAAGGCTATGGAGGCCGAGAACATGGATTTCCCCTTGCATTTAGGTGTGACCGAGGCTGGTGACGGCGAAGACGGTCGCATCAAGTCGGCTGTGGGCATTGGTACATTGCTCAGCGAGGGCATTGGAGACACAATCAGAGTGTCGCTCAGCGAAGACCCTGAACTTGAAATTCCGGTGGCAAAGACTCTTGCCGACTACATAGCATCGCGCTACGATGCACAGCCCATTGACGGCTGTTTGGCCCCCGGTTATGACTATTGTTCGCCTGTTCGTCGCCAATCGGTGGCTGTGGGTAACATTGGTGGCAGCAATCAGCCCGTAGTGGTTACCGACGGCACATGTGGTGACTTAGTGGCCGGACTTGAACCCGACTATGACAACGGCATAGCACTAGTTGCCGACGGACGTTTTGTCGAGGTTGATGCCGCAACCGATGTCAATAGCGTTAAATCAATGCTCACTGCCGACAAGGTAGTGGTGTTATATAGCAATCACAAAAATGTCACAGGTCACATGCAGGCTTGGTTGCACGGCGCAATGGCTGCCGGATTGACCAACCCCGTAATATTGCGTGTTGACTATGGTAATGCCGATGCCGAAGATGTTGCCATTATGGCTGCTGCCGATTTGGGTACAATGCTCTTGAACGGATTTGCCGACGGTGTGTGGATTCGTGCTGCCGCTCTTGCTCCGGCACTTATCGCGCGCTACTCGTTTGGCATTCTTCAGGCAGCCCGTCTGCGCATCACTCGCACCGAGTATATATCATGCCCGAGTTGCGGTCGCACCCTTTTTGACTTGCAATCGACACTCAAAGAAGTCAAGGCTGCTACTGCTCACCTTAAAGGACTGAAAATCGGTGTAATGGGCTGTATAGTTAATGGTCCTGGCGAAATGGCCGATGCCGACTATGGATATGTGGGTGCGGCAATGGGTAAAGTGAGTCTGTATAAAGGCAAAGAATGTGTTGAGAAAAACATTCCGGCCAATGAGGCTATTTCTCATCTCATAGCATTGATAAAGCAATCAGGCGATTGGAAAGATGAATAACATGTCTGCAACAATGTCTGATGAAATTTCGTTGCACACCTTGCCCTCGGGGTTAAGAGTGGTGCATCGCCATTGCAATTCGCCTGTCGAGTATTGTGGCGTGGCTGTCAATGTGGGCAG
>JAFPCM010000115.1 GCA_017390185.1 Muribaculaceae bacterium | reverse complement strand
GTGCTTCAAGTTAATGAACGATATAGCCGTTATGCCGAGCCTGTTGAACGTTGGCCTCATTGTTTGCAGTTGCTAGACGCTTCGGCCGAGTTTAATGATGCATCTTTAGTGTTGACAAAACAATAAGTCAAACTCTTGTTTTCATAACCAATAAGAAACAAGCATAAGGGCAAAATAATTAAAATAAATTTTGGCTAGTATATATTTGTTGGCGCATAGTTTATCCTCACCCCCTCCGGGGCTTTGCCCCTATAGCTATGGTGAGTCTCGCAACCGGCATGCCGACAAGCACTGCTCGCTCACTCGTGAGCTAAATGTTCCCCCTATTTTGCAAGCAAAGCAGATGGACACTTGTTATATAAAAAAAACCGAAGACACCGCTTCGGTTTTTTTGTTGGGATATGTTTGGCTTATTTTTCGCGCATGAACACATTGATTGGTGTGCCGTGGAATTCCCATGTCTCGCGAATCTTGTTTTCAAGATAGCGGCGATAGGGCTCTTTAACCCATTGGGGTAGGTTGCAGAAGAAGATGAATGTGGGAATGGGCGAACCTTTCAACATTGTGATGTATTTGATTTTTACATACTTGCCTTTGTTTGCGGGAGGGGGATATGCCTCGATAAACTCCTGCATTGTGGTGTTGAGTTGTGAAGTGGGCACTGTGCGACGGCGGTTTTGATAAACTTCAAGCGCTGTTTCGAGCACTTTGAAAATGCGCTGTTTTGTGAGTGCCGATGTGAAGATGATGGGGAAGTCGGTGAAGGGTGCAAATCGTTCGCGAATGGCTTCTTGATAGCAACGGATTGCTTCGTTTGATTTGTCTTCGACCAAGTCCCATTTGTTGACACACACCACAAGCCCTTTTTTGTTGCGTTGAATGAGCGAGAAGATGTTGGTGTCTTGTCCTTCGATGCCTCGTGTGGCGTCAATCATGAGGATACACACATCTGATGCCTCGATGGCACGAATGCTTCGGATAACGCTATAATACTCGATGTCTTCGTTAACCTTGGTTTTTTTGCGAATACCTGCTGTGTCAACCAGGTAGAAGTCAAAGCCATATTTGTTATATCGTGTGTAGATGCTGTCGCGAGTTGTGCCTGCAATGTCGGTAACGATGTGGCGGTCTTCGCCGATGAATGAGTTGACGAGCGACGATTTGCCGGCGTTGGGACGGCCCACGATTGTGATGCGGGGAATGTCGTCGAGTTGTTCTTCTTCGTCATCGGTTTTCTCGGGCATGCGTTTTGTGATTTCGTCAAGAAGGTCGCCTGTGCCAAATCCGCTGACTGCCGATACGGGGTAGGGGTCGCCAAGACCGAGACTGTAAAACTCGGCAATGTTGTAAATCCATTCGTTAGAGTCAACCTTGTTGGCTACAAGAACGATGGGTTTAGTTGATTTGCGAAGAATTTCGGCCACATGGTCGTCGAGGTCGGTAACGCCGTTCATGGCATCAACGACAAAGAGGATTACATCGGCCTGTTCGATAGCGAGTGCTACCTGCTTGTTGATTTCGCCTTCAAATATGTCTTCGGAGTTTACTACCCAACCTCCGGTGTCTACGATAGAAAATTCGTGTCCCGACCATTCGACTTTGCCATATTGGCGGTCGCGAGTTGTGCCGGCAGTGCCGTCAACGATAGCGGTGCGGGTTTCTGTTAAACGATTGAAAAGTGTAGATTTACCCACATTAGGGCGTCCTACGATGGCTATAAGTTGTCCCATAAGAGTTTAATTATTGTGCAAAATTACTGTATTTTATTGATTTACGCAACTTTATAGGGGGTTGCAAGCCCCGTCGGAGTGATAATTGAGTAGATTTTGACCGTAAAATTTAGATGGTTAGACAATTTATAGTGTTGAATGTGTGTGCTTTTGATGGTGCAAAGTTACAAAAAAATGCCGACTGTAGCAAATAGCACTCGGGCTGCCACGATGTCGCGACAGCCCGAGGTTATTGATGGAGTGGTTAGTTGAGGGGTACGTTTGTGATTTTGCCCGAGTCAATAAACCACAGATATCCGCGCAAGTTGGTATAGCCGTTTTCGGCAAGATGTTTGGCATAACGTGCCACTTGTTCGTGATAATCCTCTATTTGTTTGGCTGACGGATTGCCGGTTTTGTAGTCGATGATGTCGATGTGTCCGTCGGCTGTCCACACAATGCGGTCGCAACGCAGGCGTGTGCCGTCGGTGAGGGCGATGGTGCGCTCGTTGACAATGCGAACAGCGTCTTCAAACCAATGGCGAGTGTCTTCGCGCGAGATTTGTTGGCGCAATTCTGCTTCGATGTCTGGCACTTCTTCATCGGGTATGAGTGAGCGATATGCCTGAAGACGCACGGCCTTGGGCAAGTCGTCTACAGTGTAAACCTGAGCGAGAATGTTGTGCATGATTATACCGCGTTGGCGCTTGTTATAGATGTCGTCAATGTCATCAACTTTGCTGAGTTTGCCCACTTTTTCCTTGTGAACGACATAATAGGCGTTGTCGTTAGAGAGGGTGTAGGGGATGTTCTTATTCTCTTCGTCCTTGTCGCTCTTGGCCTCGGTCTTTTTGTCCTTGTCTGTTTCCTCTTTCTCGGCAGTTGTAGGCTCTCCCAAGGTTGTGAGGATGTATTTATACTCACCAAACAGCCGTCGCTATAGCCGTTTAGCGGAGCAAAGATGGGAGTGCTACCTTTGTATTCTAGCTCTTCGGCATATTTCTTGACGGTATCAGAATGGGCGCTGCCAAAGGCTTCGTTTATGTGTTCGCCCAATTGACTGTTATTTCCAGAAATGATGAACATTTCGTTGACGGCACGAGTGAATGCAACATAGGTCTTGTTCAGATTGTCGAGATATGCAGCTTCGCAAGCCTTTTGATACTGTTCGCTCAGTGGGATGCACTTAGGTTTAAAGGCCGATGTTCCTTTCAATGGAATGAATGGTGGCCTGTGTTCGAGATGTTCGAATTCTTTGTGGGTATTGTACCATATGAGATCATCGTTGTTTAATTTCCAAGTGGCAAACGGAATGTGAACACACTTGAATTCAAGTCCTTTTGATTTGTGGATGGTCATGACTTTGACTGCGTCGAAGTCTTCGGGCATTGTCACTCCGACTCTGTAGCCAAACTTGTCCCACCATTTCAAAAATGCATGTAAGTCGCCGTTTGTGGTGCTGCAATAATTGACAACCTCATCTTGGAATGCTGTCAAAAATATGTTCTCGTTTTTGCGGGTTTCATCGGTGAGGTATTGTTCGATAATCAGATCGACGATTGCAGTGAGTGTGGCACACTCCATTTTAGCGATGGCGTCAGTGAGAGAGTTGTCCATTTTGGTTGGATATAACGATGCCTGCAGCAGTGCATTGGATGGAGTGTCGCCTTTTTTGAGATTTTCCTCATAATTTTTTATGAGGTTGTCAATCTCTTGACTTTTCTTGGCCTTGTCTGACGTTGGTATTGACGGCTTGTCGAGTTGGCGCAAAATGCTAATGATGATGCGCACAGCCGGTGATTTGGAGATGTGTAATGATTCGGCCGACGAAATGTTGATTTTGCCGTTTGGCGCATTATCGAAATGGTGCTTGGTAAGAAGATAATTGATAATGTCTCGCCCTTCATCGTTTGTGCTTACAAGGATAGCGATATCAGATTGCTTGTAGCCTGCGCCTAATTGACGGTCAATTTCTTCGCCGGTTAGTTGCATGGCTAATG
>JAFPCM010000114.1 GCA_017390185.1 Muribaculaceae bacterium | reverse complement strand
CGGGATAAGCCTCACCCATGCTCTCAATGAGAGTGTCCACCAAGCGATACATAAAGGCTTGTTTTTGGTCGAGGAATGTATATGCATAACGAACTGCACGACGCAAGATGCGGCGAATTACATAACCAGCCTTAGCGTTGCTTGGCAACTGTGAGTCGGCAATAGAGAACGAGATTGTGCGAACATGGTCGGCGATTACGCGCATTGCGATGTCAACCTTGTTGTCTACGCCATATTTCTTTTCAGAAAGTTCAGCGATTTTATTGATGAGGGGAGTAAACACATCGGTGTCATAGTTTGAAGTCTTGCCTTGGAGAGCCATGCAAAGACGTTCAAACCCCATACCAGTGTCGATAACCTTTGCAGGAAGGCCTTCCAACGAGCCGTCAGCCTTGCGGTTATACTGCATGAACACGAGGTTCCAAATCTCGATAACTTGAGGGTGGTCGTGGTTAACGAGGTCGCGGCCCGACACAGCGGCACGCTCTTCGGCCGAGCGCAAGTCGATGTGAATTTCAGAGCAAGGACCACAAGGACCTGTGTCGCCCATTTCCCAGAAATTGTCCTTTTTGTTACCGTTGATGATGTGGTCTTTGGGGAGGTGTTTTTCCCAAATAGCAGCGGCTTCGTCATCACGAGCGAGACCGTCGTCATCAGAGCCTTCAAACACAGTTGCATAAAGATTTTCGGGATTGAGTTTCAACACATCAACGAGATATTCCCAGGCCCAATCGATTGCCTCTTGTTTGAAGTAATCGCCAAACGACCAGTTACCGAGCATTTCAAACATGGTGTGGTGATATGTATCCATACCCACCTCTTCCAAGTCGTTGTGCTTACCGCTTACGCGTAAACACTTTTGCGAGTCGGCAACTCGCTTATATTTTGCAGCGGCATTACCCAAGATAATATCCTTAAACTGGTTCATACCGGCATTTGTAAACATCAATGTGGGGTCATCTTTGATAACCATAGGAGCCGAAGGTACAATTTGGTGGCCTTTGCCACGGAAGAATTCCTTGAACGACTCACGAATTTCTTTTGCTGTCAGCATTTCTTATTATATTTTTGTTTGGTTTATAATTACATTATAAGGGTCTTTTATCAAAAGACTTGCAAAATTACAACGATAATCTCGTTTTTGCAATTTTGTCCACTTTTTTTTATAAGTATCTCAATGACTTTGAGCCAATGAAGGCCGACTATGGCAAGCGATTCGGCAAGGCTACGAATATCTATGATTGTGAATACCGAAGCATCCGTCTTGCGAGGAGCGAGATTAACATGGCTTACCGCAATGCCGAGAGAATGAAAGACAATGCCTTGGTGTTTTATGACCCTCAAAATGAGCAATACATTAATTTCAACTTAATAAAAGAACATTCTCATGGCATGAATGTGAGCATTATGCAGGTTGATAAATTGTTGATGGATATTCAATTTGTAAATCAATTATTGAGAAGAATTTGACTTATCAAGTAATATGTGTTCTAATAAAGAGAATTCTATAATGAAAAAGACTT
>JAFPCM010000113.1 GCA_017390185.1 Muribaculaceae bacterium | reverse complement strand
TGAGATGCCATCTGACCCCGCGACATTTATCACACGTCCGTGGACCATTATCACATACATGTTCTGCCACTACGATATTATGCACATCTTGTTTAACATGTTGTGGCTATATTGGTTTGGACAGATTTTTCTTATGACTCGCAATGCGCGACAAATGTTTGCCCTCTACATCTATGGCGGCATTGGCGGCGCACTACTCTATCTGCTTGCGTTTAACCTGTTCCCTTATTTCCAGGGAATTCATTCGTTTATGCTCGGAGCTTCGGCGTCAGTTATAGCCATTGTTGTTGCTACAGCCATGTTGCACCCCGACTTCAAGCTCAACCTGTTGCTCATCGGCCAGGTGTCACTCAAATGGATTGCCATCATAACCATTGCCATCGACCTGCTCAGCATCACTAGCGCAAATGCTGGCGGACACATCGCACACATCGGAGGCGGCATCATCGGCTACCTATTTGTGGTTATGCTCAAACGAGGCCGCGACATCACCATTCCGTTCAACCGCGCCATCGACTCTATTGTCAACCACGCCAAGGGCATCAAATCACCTCTTAAGGCCAAGGCATCGCGCACGGCATCCAGCAACAAAAAGGGCTCTAACCCATCGGCAAAAAGCGACCAGGAAAATCTCGACGAAATTCTTGACAAAATAAAAAAATCGGGCTACTCGTCACTCACATCCGAAGAACGCGACCGCCTGTTTAACATCAGCCGCCGCATAAAATAAGACCGACAGATACCGAATGGCACAACGAAAAACAAATAAAGCAAAAGGCATAAAGACCGTGAGCCGCACACGCAAAGTGTTTCGTGCGCTCGGGCTTATATCCAACATAGCATGCGCCGTGTTGCTGTTTGTGTCGGCCTATTCGGGCAACATCAGCCCTCAGCAATCGGGCTTTGCAACTATTCTCAACATGTCGTTCCCGTTGTGGATATTGCTCAATGTCATCAACCTCGCAATAGACTTGCTCATGTGGCGTTGGCTTGCCATTGTGCCGGTTGCAGCCTTTGCAGCGACCATTGTGCCCGTTCTCAACTTCTCGCCGCTTAACATCACATCACAAGGCGTAAAGAGCAACGAAAAAGACCTTGCATTCACCGTGCTCAACTACAATGTCATGGACTTTATTGACAACCAAGACAAGTATCCCAACGACTGCAACCGCACTATTTCATACATACTCTCGACCGATGCCGACATTGTGTGTCTGCAAGAGTGTGAATACCTGCAACCGTTGGCAAAATATCATGTAACCGAGTCACAAATCGACTCGCTCAAAACACGTTATCCCTACCGCGCGATCGGCCACCACGGACAAGCAACATTGTCAAAATATCCGTTTACCGACATCAACCTCGGACTCAGCCGCCTTTATAGCGGCGACATAACCGCCCATCTGGTAGAGATGAACAACCAAACAATCACGCTGTTTAATGTTCACCTTCGCTCATTGCGATTTAACCAAGACGACCGCGATGCCTATCTTGAGTTTACCGACATCAACTCGTCAAACGACACCGACTTGTCACGACTGCTACCATTGCGCGACAAACTTTATAATGCCGCCAGACATCGTGCCCGACAGGCCAACATCATACGTGCCTATCTCGACCAAGCAGGAGGCAATGCCATCGTGTGTGGCGACTTTAACGATGTGCCCAACTGTTATGCTATCCGCACAATTTCGGGCGACTCAATGAACGATGCTTATGCCGAAAATGCATTTGGCCCAACCATAACGTTTAATGCCAACCGCTTTTATTTCCGCATCGACCATGTGTTGTATAGCGGCAGCCTAAAAGCCGTCGACATAGAGCGAGGCGACATACCCTCGTCCGACCACTACCCGCTACTCACAACTTTTGTGTGGCAACAAAACTAATAGCATATAATTAATTAACCAAAATAATAAACCCAAATGAAACGAAAATTATTAACCATGGCCGCAGCGGTATGCACCGTAGCCGCATTTAACACCTCTTGCACAGTGGACTCAACTACCGACAACCCCTTCTTGGCAGAGTACACCACTCCGTTTGAAATCCCCCCATTTGAGCAAATCTCAAATGAGCACTATCTTCCTGCTCTTAAAGCCGGCATTGATGAACAAAACAAAGAAATCGACGCCATTGTCAACAATTCAGAAGAGCCTACTTTTGAAAACACAATTCTTGCGCTCGACAACTCGGGACAAACACTCAACAAAGTGGCTTATGTTTTCTATGCTCTTACCGAATCTTTGTCTTCTCCCGAATTGCAACAAGTCGACGAAGAATTTACTCCTCTTTTGACAAAACATAGCGATGAAATCTCTATGAACGACAAACTTTTTGAACGCATCAAAAAAGTTTATGACAATCGTGCAAACAACAACTACACAACTGCACAACTTCTTTTGATAGAAGACAAGTACAAATCATTCACTCGCAATGGTGCTCTTCTTGACGCCGACAAAAAAGAAGAATTGAAAAAACTCAACACCGAGCTTGCCAATCTTTATCTCCAATTCAACAAAAACCTGTTGAATGCTACAAATGCTTTTGAACTCGTCGTTGAAGACTCTATCAAGCTCGGCGGTCTTCCTGCATCAAGCATCGCTGTTGCTGCCGAAGAAGCAAAAAATCGTGGTAAAGAAGGTAAATGGGTGTTCACTCTCCATGCTCCCAGCCGCTTGCCTTTGTTGCAATATGCCCAAAACCGTCAATTGCGCCAACAAATGTATGAAGGATACATCAACCTTGCTACCGAAGGCGAAAACGACAACCGTCCGGTCATTAACAAAATCATGCAAGCTCGCACCAAAAAAGCTGCTCTTCTCGGCTTTGACAACTATGCCGCATACATGACCGACAAAGTTATGGCAAAAACGCCCGAAGCAGCAAAAGACCTCTTGATGAAAATTTGGGAACCCGCCATCAAAAAAGTTAAAGAAGAAGTGACCGAAATGCAAGACGTAGTTAAAGAATATGGCTTTGACTTTGAAATTGCTCCATGGGACTACTATTACTATGCCGAAAAAGTGCGTCAAAAGAAATATGCGCTCGACGAAGACGAAGTGCGTCAATATTTTGCAGTTGACAATGTTGTAAAAGGTATCTTTACAATGGCCGAACGCCTTTATGGCATCACTTTCCGCGAATTGCCCGATGCTCCCAAATACCACCCCGAAGTCAATGTTTATGAAGTTCTCGACAGTGCCGGACAACATGTTTCTGTATTCATGACCGACTACTTCCCCCGCGAATCAAAACGACAAGGTGCATGGATGAGCGAATTCAAAGGTTCTTACACCGATGAAAACGGCAACTCTGTTCGCCCCATCATTTACAACGTAGGCAACTTTACCAAGCCCACAGCCGAAACTCCTTCACTCCTCACACTTGATGAAGTTGAAACTACATTCCATGAATTTGGTCACGGTTTGCACGGCATGTTGACACGCGCACAATACCGTTCTCAAGCCGGAACAAATGTTGACCGCGACTTTGTTGAACTCCCCTCACAAATCCACGAACACTGGGCTCTTGAACCCGAATTGCTCAAAACCTACGCGCTCCACTACAAAACAGGTGAACCCATGCCCGATGAACTTGTGAAAAAACTCCAAGATGCATCAACTCACAACCAAGGTTTTGCCACAACCGAACTTGCAGGAGCGGCTTTGCTCGACCTTTTCTGGAACACAACAAACTTTGACAGCGATGTTGACGTAGCTCAATTTGAGGCTAATGTAGCCAAAGAGCTCAATATGCCTGCTGAAGTTCAATTCCGCTATCGTAGCACATACTTCAAACACATCTTTGGCAGCGACGGCTACGCAGCAGGTTATTACACCTATCTTTGGGCCGAAGTTCTCGACGCCGACGGATTTGAACTATTCAAAGAAAAAGGTGTTTTTGACCCCGAAACAGCACGTTCTTTCAAAGAAAACATTCTTGAAATGGGTGGTAGCGAAGACCCCATGAAACTCTATGTTAAGTTCCGCGGCCAAGAGCCCAACCCCGACGCTCTCCTCCGCAACCGCGGCTTGAAATAAACATTATCAAATATCCTAAAAACAACCCCAGCCTTGCTCGCAATGCTGGGGTTGTTTTTATTTATCCAAATTATTGTTCTATCTTAAATATCACACTTTACCTCAAAAAAACGAAACCCGGATACTCATCACGAGCTGCCGGATTCCTAACCTATGATTCACTTATTGATGTTGTTGCAATAAATCATAAAACTCTATAGTGCAAACATACAAAAATTATTAACACACACAACCAATACGCCCAATAATTAATATTTAATAACACTTTTGACCGCCAGGAACCGTCAACGCGAATAATTTGTGAGTAAAATGACAATTATCCCGCTGATTATTACTAAATTTGCATAATAGAAATTTCTAACACAATAAAATACATATTAGACATGAGACTTATCATCGAACCCAATTACGACGAAGTATCTCGTTGGGCTGCAAACTATGTAGCAGCACAAATCAACGCAGCTAACCCCACACCCGAAAAACCTTTCGTGCTCGGTTGCCCCACAGGTAGTTCACCCCTCGGTTTGTACCGCAACCTCATCAAGCTCAACAAAGAAGGTAAAGTATCTTTCAAAAATGTTGTTACTTTCAACATGGACGAATATTGTGGCATTCCCCAAAACCACGAACAAAGCTACTACACTTTCATGTGGACCAACTTCTTCAATCAGATTGATATTCTCCCCGAAAATGTAAACATTCTCAACGGTAACGCCGAAGACCCCATCGCAGAATGCGCTCGCTATGAAGCAAAAATCAAATCTTATGGCGGCATTGACTTGTTCATGGGTGGTGTAGGTCCCGACGGACACATCGCGTTCAACGAACCCGGTTCTTCATTGGTTTCTAAAACCCGCATGAAAACCCTCACACAAGACACTATCATCGCTAACTCTCGTTTCTTCAACAACGATGTCAACCAAGTTCCCAAAACTGCGTTGACTGTTGGTGTAGGTACAGTTATGGCTGCTAAGAGCGTTCTCTTGATTGTAAACGGCTACAACAAAGCACGCGCATTGCGTCACGGTGTTGAAGGTGCAGTTTCTCAACAATGGACCATCTCTGCTCTTCAAATGCACGAAAAAGCAATCATCGTTTGTGACGAAGACGCTTGTGCAGAATTGAAAGTTGGCACATACCGTTACTTCAAAGATATCGAAGGTGCTAACCTCAACCCCGATACTCAACTCTAATAAACGGTCATTTGACATCATCATAAGCCCTGTTCCTC
>JAFPCM010000112.1 GCA_017390185.1 Muribaculaceae bacterium | reverse complement strand
TTAGGAATGTTGATGTAGTAGATGTAGGAGCGATTAATGATTAGACTTTTCCCAATGCGAATGAAAATGTTGCCATCGCTTCCCAACTGAGAAGAAATCATCTTCTCAATCTGTCCCAGTTGGTATGAAATCATGCGCACCTCATTATCGGCTTGTACGAGCGTAGAATAGTTGCCGTCCGATGCAATATAGACTATTTTGTCGGGCGCTATACGAACCAAGTCAAGTGATGTTGATATGATTAATTGTTTTTCCATTCGATTGTTTTTCTAAGCAAAAGTAAGATAGTATATTCACACGGCAAAGCCAAATTCGCGAGAATGTATGAAATAGCTTTCTAAATGTACAAAATGACTCTATTCCCTAAAATCCCACGGAGTGTCATACCACTCGTGGAACCACAAGATGAACCATTTTTGAACAGTCATGTTCCGTTATGCAAAGATAAATAAAAAATCCGAAATAAGGCAATTGCATTGATGGTTTGTAGGGTAACAATTAATCATATTTCGTGTATAAACGCGCCACCCCCGGCTGTGTAGTCGGGGGTGGGGTAGGTGATATAGGCCGATAGGGTAGTGGACCGTGCTTATTGTGTGCCGAATATGCGGTCGCCGGCGTCGCCGAGTCCGGGCAGGATATAGTTTTTGTCGTTGAGACCTTGGTCGAGGGCGGCGAGATATATGTCGACGTCGGGGTGTTTTTCGGCTACGGCTTTAACGCCTTGAGGCGAGGCTACGAGGCACATCAATCTGATTGATTTGTAGCCGTCTTCTTTGAGTCGTGAGATGGCGTCGCATGCGCTGCCGCCAGTTGCCAGCATGGGGTCGGTGACTATAACCAAGCGGTCTTTGTTGACGGGCATTTTGTAGTAATAGAACACGGGGAGGCAGGTTTTTTCGTCGCGATACATGCCGATGTGGCCAACGCGTGCCGAGGGAATGAGGGTGGTCAATCCTTCGACCATGCCCAGCCCGGCGCGGAGAATGGGGGCGATTACCACTTTTTTGCCTGCGAGCTTGGGCGCGTTCATTTTCATCAATGGTGTTTCGATCTCTTCGTGGGTTAACGGAAAGTCGCGTGTGACTTCATAGCCCATAAACATTGAGATTTCTTTTAACAGTTCGCGAAACTCCATTGTCGATGTTTCTTTTTTGCGCATAATGCTGAGTTTATGCTGCACTAACGGGTGGTCTATTATATGTAATGCCATTTTAAGTGTTTTTATGTTGCGGTGGCAAATTTACCATTTATTTTGAAAAATGGCATTGTATTAGGTTGAAAATCGCTATTTTTGTGAGGAATTTAGAGCCGTTTTCGTCTATGCGGCTTTATTGAAATAAAGTTTCACATTTGATGAGATGCGGTTAAATTTAGGTATTATTAAAAACAACACACTTTATGAAAGAAATCGATCCTGCGACGACATCGCGAGCATACGCTTTTGAAATGTGGATGAAAGCGCCAATGCCAATGGTGTCGTTGTTCAAAACGCTCAATGTTTCGCGCCTTGTGAAAATCAGCCGAAAGACCGGCATGAAATTCAACATGCTCATGTGTTGGTGCATCGGCCAAGCAGCGAGCAAAATCAAGGAATTTTACCTTCTGCCCGTGGACGGCAAATTGATGCAGTATGACAGCATTGCGGTGAACACAATCGTGGCCAATAGCGAAGGCGAAGTCAGCTCGTGTGACATACCTTTCAGTCCCGATTTGGCGCAATTTAACGCCGACTACCTTCGATTGACCAAACAGGTGGCCGACACATGCACTAATCATGATGAAACAGAGAGCATGGTTATCGGCACATCGGCACTTGTCGATTGCGAAATCGACGGCGCGGTGGGCATGTATAGCGGCGTGTTCAACAACCCGTTTATGATTTGGGGCAAATACCGACGCCGCCTGTTCAAAACCACACTTACCATATCGTTCCAATTTCACCACACCCAAATGGACGGCGCCCATGCTGCCCGTTTCCTCGCCACACTCCAAAAGGAAATTCTTAGTGTCGAAGTTTGACCGGGGAATTAGATGTCGGTCTGCAAGAGCATGAGGACATCAAAAGCAATTTATAAGTCCGCGCGTGTAAAATAATAATGTAACCCTGGCACGAATTTAGAGCGTCAAAGTTGATTAGCTTCAATTAAAATGTGGCATGGGTTGCAAAATTGGGAAAAGATTAGTATCTTTGCACTCGCTTAGATGGAAAATAGCGTCAAAGAGTGGTAAATCAGCAAACGCACGCATGCTCCATATCTTGGCAACAGGTCCTATAGCTCAGTTGGTTAGAGCACCT
>JAFPCM010000111.1 GCA_017390185.1 Muribaculaceae bacterium | reverse complement strand
GGTGTGCAACGGCTTGCGATTGCTGCCATAGCGTTCTTAGCCTCATCGCTTGCCTCGAGCAGGCAGATAGTGGAGGGGTTGCCGGCAACCATCAGGTCGCGGAAGTATGAGCCGAGCCCGGTGATGAAGAAGTGAGAGTCGAAGCCCTTGTCGCGAATCTCCTTATATATTAATAGTGCGTCGGGCACATTTTGAGAGAGGAATGCTTCGAGCAATCGGTTGTAGTAGGCGCTGTCGAGCACATTGAGATTGTCGATTGTAGAGGCGTATGTGATGTTGCCCATTGACGATGCCGCCACTTGGTCAAATATCGATAGGGCGTCGCGCATTGCACCGTCGGCTTTTTGTGCAATAACATTGAGTGCCGATTGCTCAACGGTTATGCCTTCTTGTTCTGCCACATAACTCAAATGGTCGATCATGTCTTGAATAGTTATGCGGTTGAAGTCATAAATCTGGCAACGCGACAAGATGGTGGGAATGATCTTGTGTTTCTCGGTTGTTGCGAGCACAAACACTACATAGCTCGGTGGCTCTTCAAGCGTTTTGAGAAATGCGTTGAATGCAGCAGTTGACAACATGTGAACCTCATCGACGATAAACACTCGGTATCGGCCCGATGTGGGCGGAACGAGCACTTGGTCAACAAGAGAACGAATGTCATCGACACTATTGTTTGATGCAGCGTCGAGCTCAACGATGTTAAGCGAACGGCCCTCGTTGAAGTCGCGGCACGATGCACATTGGTTGCATGCGTCGCCGTCGGGGGTGCGATGTTCGCAGTTGATAGTCTTGGCAAAAATGCGGGCGCAAGAAGTCTTGCCCACTCCGCGAGAGCCGCAAAACAGATAGGCGTGAGCCAATCGGTCGGTGGCAATCGAGTTTTTGAGCGTGGCAGTCAGCGCCTTCTGACCTACAACCGATTTGAAGGTCGAGGGGCGGTATTTGCGTGCCGAAACAAGATAATTGTCCATCTTTATTATCATTATTTATTTTTACAAAGATAGTGAAAATTTCTCATTTTTATAGGAAATATCGAGCATAAGCGGTGAAAATGGGGTCAAAAAAAGGAGTAAAATATAAAAAACAATAGCTGAGATGGGTGTAATCCAAAGAAAAATAGTATCTTTGCAAGCTGAATAATACCCGAAAGTTGAAAAAATTAATTTATTAAACATTAAATCATAATAACAAAAATGCAAAGCAAAGGAACCTTAGGAAGCATCGTTGCCGGAGTCATTGCGATTTTCTTGGTGCTCGTGTGTCTGTTCTATCTTTCATTTACATTTGTTACAAATAAATGTGAAGAAGACGCAGTAGAGTATGCAACAAAAGCCGCAGGCGACGCAGGCGTTGATTCCGAGCCTTACAAACAGGCTTACAAAAACTACATCGATTCAATCGGTAAAGAACCCGTTTACATGGGTTACACTTTCAACGAAGTACAAAAATGGGGCGTAGGTCTCGGTCTCGACCTCAAAGGTGGTATGAACGTTATTCTTCAAGTGTCAATGCCCGACATCGTTCGCTCAATGAGCACAGTCGAAAACGACACTATCTTTGATTCAGCGCTCAATGCTGCTGAAGCAATGGTGAAGAAACACGAGTCAGACGATTTCGTTAAATCATTCTGCGAAGTATATCGTCAAAAAGTGCCCACAGCCGATTTCTCTGTAGTATTCAAAGATATCGTTGACAAAAACACAGCTGACGCTGATGTTGTGGCTAAACTCAAACAAGAAGTTAAAGACCGTGTAAACAACTCGGCAACAAACGTTCTCCGTAGCCGTATCGACCAATTTGGTGTGGTTTCTCCCAACATCCAAGTTCTCCAAGGTAAAGACGGTCAAATTCTTCTCGAACTCCCCGGTGTGAAAGAACACGAACGCGTTCGTCAGTTGCTCCAACGTTCGGCTAACCTCGAATTCTATGAAACTTATCGTCTCGAAGAAATCGCTGGCGCATTGTCACAACTCGACAACAAGCTCGTTGCTGACACTACAGACGCATTCAACGGTTTCTGGGCATATTTCATTCAAGGTGGCGCTCAAGGTACTCCCAACATCGGTCTTGCTACAGCTCCCAACAAAAACCGCATTGACGAAATCCTCAATTCGGCTGCTGCTAAGCAAATTCTTCCCTCAAACCTCAAACTCGCTTGGGAAGTTAAGCCTCAAACAGCTCAGTTTACTGACACTGTATCAAACAAACAAAAAAACATTGACCTCTATAGCCTCATCGCGCTCAAAACCGCTAACGGTGGCAAAGCTGCTCTCGACGGTTCATGCGTAATCGCTGCTTCGGCCGACTATGACAACCTTCAAGGTAATGTCGTTTCAATGAAGATGGACAGCGACGGTGCTAAACAATGGGCTCGCGTAACTGGTAACAATGTTGGTCGCAGCATCGCTATCGTGCTCGACGGCATGGTTTACTCTTATCCCAATGTAAACAATGCTATCGAAGGTGGTAGCTCACAAATCACAGGTCGCTTCACAATCGAAGAAGCACAAGACTTGGCAAACATCCTCAAGAGCGGTAAAATGACTGCACGCGTTGAAATCATCAGCGACATGGTTATCGGTCCGTCACTCGGTCAAGAAGCTATTGAAGCCGGTTTCACTTCATTTATCGTGGCTCTCGTGCTTTTGATGGTGTTCATGATGATGTACTATGGTGTTATCCCCGGCTTGGTTGCTAACTTCGCTCTTATCTGCAACTTGTTCTTCACATTCGGTATCTTGGCTTCATTCCAAGCAGTGTTGACACTTTCAGGTATTGCCGGTATCGTGCTCGCGCTCGGTATGGCTGTTGACGCCAACGTGCTTATTTTTGAACGTACAAAAGAAGAACTTCGCGCAGGCAAGAATGTTCGCACTGCAATCGCTGACGGTTACAGCAACGCATTCTCTGCAATCTTCGACTCTAACTTGACATCAGTAATCACCGGTCTTATCCTCCTCTTCTACGGAACAGGTCCTATCAAAGGTTTCGCAACAACATTGATCATCGGTCTTGTTTGCTCATTCTTCACCGCTGTTTACTTGTCTCGTCTCATCTTCATCTGGGGTGCAAAAGCTAAACCCTTCGAAAAACTTACTTTCACAACTGGATTGTCACGCAACCTCTTGACAAACACAAAAATCAACTTCCTCGCTCAACGCAAATATAGCTTCATCGCTGTTGCTGTTGTAGTTGCAGTAGTTGCCGGTTCGTTTGTAATGCGCGGTCTCAACCAAGGTATTGACTTCTCGGGTGGTCGCAACTACATTGTGAAACTTGACAAAGATGTCAAACCAAGTGAAATCGAAGCAAAACTTGTTGCCAAATTCCCCAACTCTACTGTAAACGTAATCAACATTGAAGGTGCTGACCAAGTTCGCGTTTCAACTAACTACCGTATCAACGAAGAAGGTGCTGAAATCGAACAAGAAATCGTTGATATCCTTTACACAGAAATGAAACCTTACTTGCGTGAAGGTATGACCGAAACTGAATTCTCAACTACCGACGAAACACAAGGTATCATGAGTTCTCAAAAAGTAGGTCCTACAGTTGCTGATGACATGCGCAACGCTGCTATCGTGGCTGTAATCCTCTCACTCATCGCAATGTTCCTCTACATCTTGGTTCGCTTCCGCAATGTAGCGTTCTCAGTAGGTGCATTGGCCGCAGTTGCTTTCACAGCATTCACAATCATCGGTTTCTACTCATTGTTCTGGGGCGTTCTTCCCTTCGCAATGGAAATTGACCAAACATTCATCGCTGCAATCTTGACTGTTATCGGTTACCAAATCAACGATACCGTGGTAGTATTTGACCGTGTTCGTGAAAACATCACTCTCTATCCCAAACATGATTTCGGTGTAAATGTTAACAACTCACTCAACAGCACATTGAGCCGTACATTGATGACATCATTCACTACATTGCTCGTGCTTTTGGTTATCTTCATCCTTGGTGGTGAGTCAATCCGCAGCTTCACATTTGCAATGCTCTTTGGTGTAATCATCGGTACACTCGCTACTATCTATGTAGCAACTCCCGTTGCTTACCTCATTGCAACTCGCAAAAACAAAAAAGCTTAATAGATATAGTCTAATATAAGCACCAAGAACGCAGACCTCGTGGCCTGCGTTCTTTTTTTTAGGGAACTATAACTTTGTTGGCACAAAGACAGTCATAACAAACTGATTATTATATCCTCACCCCCTCCGAACTCGCGAGCTCGTTCTGGTACGGTGAGTCTCGCCATCGTGCACCGGCAAGCCGACAAGCACTGCTCG
>JAFPCM010000110.1 GCA_017390185.1 Muribaculaceae bacterium | reverse complement strand
ATACCACTCGCGAGTGTAGTGGCGGTTCATAGCTTTGAGCACTGTGTTACAGCCCGATTGCACGGGGAGGTGAATGTGGTTGCACACATTGGCATATTTGGCGATGACTGCGATGATCTCGTCGGTCATGTCCTTGGGGTGAGAGGTTGTAAATCTCACTCGCATATCGGGTGCAGCCTCGGCAACCATGGCAAGCAATTGAGCAAAGCTGATTTCGGTGCCGTTGTCGTCTTTGTAGCAATAGCTGTTGACATTCTGACCGAGCAAGGTGACTTCTTTAAAGCCCTTGGCACGCAAGTCGGCAAGTTCGTTGAGAATGCTTTGCGCTTCACGGCTACGCTCGCGGCCACGAGTGTAGGGCACAATGCAGTATGAACAGAAGTTGTTGCAACCGCGCATAATGCTGATAAAGCCGCTGACGGTGTTGCCTGTGATGCGTGAGGGAATGATGTCGCGATAGGTTTCGGTGGTGCTCAACTCCACATTGATGGCTTTTTCACCATTTTCGACTGCGGCAAAAAGATTGGGCAAGTCGAGATAAGAGTCGGGACCTGCAACCAAATCAACTTCATAGTCGTTGATGAGTGTGTCGCGAACACGCTCGGCCATACAGCCGATTACGCCGATAATAAGGCGGTTGCCACGGCGTTTGCGGCGCATGGCGGCCAGTGTGGTGAGGCGTGACACGATTTTTTGCTCGGCATTGTCGCGAATAGAGCATGTGTTGAGCAAAATCGCATCGGCTTGGTCGATGTCGTCGGTGGTTGTGTAGCCAGCCATTCCCATTACCGATGCAACAACTTCGCTGTCGGCAACATTCATTTGGCAGCCGTATGTTTCAATGAACAGTCGTTTGTCAAAATGTTGACTGTCGTTAGTCTTTTTAAGTTCTGACATAGTGTAAATTAGTTGTTAAGGCAAAAAATCGTAGGCTTAGATGCTATTAAACACATTAAAAACTTTGTAAGTACAACGATAATTGCCTATTTTTGTGCAAAATTACGAAAAGGTGAGGATATGGTCAAACTAATAGTTATATTTTTCGTTGTCATTTTTTCGGCAATATCGGTGATGGCAAAGAAAGCTAGAGAGGCCGACGCGGCTCGCCGTCAGCAGATGGACTCGCAACGACCACACCGACCAATGTATCCCGAACCTCCCGTAGTTGAAGATTTTGACGACGAGTTCAAGTTCTTGTATGAAGACGATATTGTTGCCGATGCACAAGACAATGAACCGTTTGACGCTCACAAAGATGGCGAGTCGGTTGTCAATGCCACGGTTGTTGAACCTGAACCTCAACCAATAACAATGGCGATTGATGCCGATGATGAAGCTGATTGTGATGCCGAACTTGAACGGTGGCGACGCTCGGTGGTCGATGCCGAAATACTGAAAACGAAATTTTAATATATAAACTTAACAACTAAATCTATTATCACGACAATGGCTATTCCTTTTATTACGGCTCAAGAAGCAGCCGAGCATATAAAAAATGGCGACAATGTGGGTTTCTCAGGCTTTACAGCATCGGGTACTCCCAAAGTGGTTACTGAGGCTCTTGCCGAACGTGCAATCAAAGAGCATGAACAGGGCCGCGAGTTTAAAATCAATATGTTCACCGGTGCGTCAACCAACGACCATGTTGACGGCGCGTTGGCTCGTGCTAACGCCATCGGTATGCGCACCCCCTATCAAAGCAATGGCGATATGCGCAAACGCCTTAATGTTCATGACGCCCACTATTTTGACCTCCACCTCTCGGAATTGGCTCAAAAAATGCGTTATGGCGTGTTTGGCGACCTTGATGTAGCGATTATCGAGGCTGCTGACATTGACGATAATGGTGATATCGTTCTCGGTACAGGCGTGGGTATCTCTCCCACAATCGCAATGATGGCTAAAAAAGTTATTGTTGAACTTAACGAGGCGCTTCCCAAATCAATTCGCGGCATGCACGACTTGTATATCCCCAACGATCCCCCTTGCCGTCGCGAAATTCCCATCTATAAAGCAAGCGACCGCATCGGTACACCCATCTTGAAGGTAGATCCCGCTAAGATTGTGGGTATCGTGAAATCAAACGCAAAAGACGGTGTTGGCGGTTTTGCCGAACTCGACGAAACCACAATGCTCATCGGTCAGAATGTGTGTAACTTCCTCCTTAATGAGTTGCGTGCAGGCCGTTTGCCCAAAACATTCCTTCCCATGCAGTCGGGTGTAGGTAATGTGGCCAATGCAGTGCTCCATGGCTTGGGCGAAGTAGACGAAATTCCTCAATTTGAAATGTACACCGAAGTTATTCAAGACTCGGTTGTTGACTTGATGAAGAAAGGTAAATGTCGTTTTGCAAGTTCTTGCTCAATGACATTCTCTGACGCAATGATGGACGAGGTGTTGGCAAATATGGATTTCTTTGGTGATAAAATCATTCTTCGCCCTGGAGAAATCTCTAATCACCCCGAAATCGTGCGCCGTTTAGGTCTCATCACTATGAATACAGCCCTTGAAGCCGACATCTTCGGTAACATCAACTCTACTCATGTGCTCGGAACCAAGATGATGAACGGTATCGGTGGCTCTGGTGACTTTACTCGCAACGGTTACCTCTCAATCTTCAGCTGTCCCTCAATCACTAAGGGCGGTTTGATCAGTAACATCGTGCCCATGGTATCGCACCTCGACCACAGCGAACACTCTGTTGACGCTCTCATTACAGACCAAGGTATTGCCGACCTTCGTGGCAAAGACCCCGTTCAACGCGCCGAAACAGTTATCGAAAACTGTGTACACCCCGAGTACAAAGAACTCCTTTGGGATTATCTCAAACTTGGCAAAGGTGGTCAAACTCCCCATTCGCTCAAAGCAGCGTTTGCGTTCCACAACGAGTTTGCCGAATCGGGCGATATGCGCAAAGTAGATTGGTCAAAATTTGCTTAATCAGGCGTATATACAATAATATAATAGAGGAATGGCGTGTGCCGTTCCTCTATTGTTTTTATGTGCCAACTGTTTGGCGGTTAGGAAAATTGTGTTTACCTTTGCGGGCAATAGAAAGTAACTCTAACTAACAAGTATTATGAAAAAGGTATTATTTGCGATTGTGGCTGTAATGTTTATGGCCATGTCGGTTTCGGCTCAAAGCAACGCATGGGGCCGCAAAAACTATTTTAATGTATCGTGGGTTGATCAAACTTTAGAGACTGAAACCGATGCTCTCGAAGCAAAATGGGACAGCCAGTTTGGTGTGGCTCTTACAAAAGGTACTACCTATTATTTGCACAAAACTCCCATATTGGGCATTCTCAAGTTTGGTATCGACTGGACGCAAATCGATTTGAACTATGTAAAGTACAATGAATTGGATTTGGGATTGAATGACAAGCTGGAAGATGGTTTTGACGATGATCCGGTTGGTGATATTATCGGTGATTATATTGATGACAAACTTGGAGACTTGCATTTGGGCCGCCATCAGGCTGAACTCGCAATGCACGTGGGCCCGAGCCTCACAATTAATCCTGTTGATCACTTGAAAATCAATGGTTATTTCCGTTATGCGCCTTCTTTCTCATGCGTTCTTCAAGAAACCGACGAAGGAGACCCCCGTTTCTCTTATGGTTACGGCTCATTCTTTGTGACAGGTGGCGCAATCTCTTATAAAGTGATTTCGCTTGGCGCCGAATATCGTTGGGGCCAAGGCAAGTATTGCACTACAACATTTGACTCTGATGAAGTGGATAGCGACTTGGGTTATGGCGATGGCAAAATTGATGTAGATATTAATATCGCTGACGCATTTTATAAATCACAACAAAAAATGTGCACATCATCATTGCGTGTATATGTTAGTTTACGATTCTAAGATGATATAAATGTAAATGTAACGGTGTGCCAGTGGTGCACCGTTATTTTTTGCCCAAAAATTTGTATCTTTGCAGTCAGAAATAAAAATCAGATAAAATTATGGCATTACAATGTGGTATTGTGGGCCTTCCCAATGTGGGCAAGTCCACTCTTTTTAATTGTCTGTCAAATGCAAAGGCTCAGTCGGCAAACTTTCCGTTTTGCACCATTGAGCCCAATGTGGGTGTAATTACTGTACCCGATGACCGTTTGACAAAGTTGGTTGAGATGTGCAATCCTCGCTCAGTGGTTCCTGCTACAGTTGAGATTGTGGACATTGCAGGTCTTGTAAAAGGTGCGTCAAAAGGTGAAGGCCTCGGCAATAAGTTCTTGGCAAATATCCGCGAAACCGATGCTATCTTGCACGTGTTGCGTTGCTTTGACGATGATAATATTACCCATGTTGACGGCACTGTCGACCCTGTGCGCGACAAAGAAATTATTGACTATGAGTTGCAGTTGAAAGACCTTGAAACTGTTGAGGCTCGCATCGCTAAGACTCAAAAACAGGCACAAACAGGCGGCGACAAGGTTGCTAAAATGCAATATGAAGTGTTGAAACAGTTCAAAGATGCTCTTGACCAAGGCTTGCCCGCGCGTGCAGTGCAATTTGAAACTGTTGACGAACAAAAATTTGCTCGCGAATTGTTCTTGCTCACAAACAAGCCGGTGATGTATGTTTGTAATGTTGATGATGCTTCGGCCGTTAGCGGTAATAAATATGTAGAGGCTGTTCGTGAAGCAATTAAAAACGAAAATGCTCAGTTGCTCATCGTGGCTGCTCAAACCGAAAGTGAAATTGCCGAGCTCGACACTTTTGAAGAACGTCAAGAGTTCTTGGCTGAAATCGGCCTTGAAGAATCGGGCGTTTCTCGTTTGATTCGTGCCGCTTATGCGTTGCTCAACCTTCAAACATATTTCACTGCCGGTGCCGATGAGGTTAGAGCATGGACATTTATGAAGGGTAGCAAGGCTCCCCAATGTGCAGGTATCATTCACACCGACTTTGAAAAAGGCTTTATCCGTGCCGAAGTTATCAAGTATGACGATTATGTGTCGCTTGGTGGTGAAACAGCCGTTAAGGAAGCTGGTAAGATGGGCGTTGAAGGTAAGGAGTATGTCGTTCAAGACGGCGACATCATGCACTTCCGTTTCAATGTATAAAAGTCAAATGGCCGATACTCGTCGGCCATTATGCTTATAAAAAAGAAAAGTCGCTTCTCACGAGGCGACTTAATTTTTTTCCAAGGAAAAACTCCTTGGTCAAACCTAACATAAAACACATTTACCTTATTTGAGTTTTGGAAACTCTAAATTCTAACATTAAATACTAACCCTAAAAACTATTCTTCAGAATAAGATAAATTTCTTAAACCTTTTGTCTTTAATCCGTAATTCAGATCTCTTTCTGATTTACGATGCAGAATTACAACGAAAAATTGGCTGATGTATCGCTATATAAGTCAAATATAAATCAAAAATAACTGATAAAAATATAAATGCATTGATAACTAGGTTAATATGATATTGAGATGTAATGTAAAATATAAATCAATATCCATGTAAATATGTTGTATATTGGTCTTTTTGCCGATTTTGATTATCTAATTCGGCCAATTAAAAGCACTTCTTCCTCAAATTTTTCGCGGTTAATGGCACGACTTTTCATTTTGTTGCGATAGGTATAAATCGTGTTTAGCGACAGCCCGAGGAAGCGGGCAATTTGTGAACTGTCATCAATGCCCAATCTCATAAACGCAAGAATGCGTAACTCGGTGTTGAGTTTCTGATTGTCGGCCAGTGTGATTTTCTTGTCTTCTTGAAGGAGAGCATTAACTTCAGATACAAATGTGGGATATATGTGGCTGAATGCGTCGTCAAAAATTGTGTAGAATTGTTCGCTTTGTTCCTGAATGATTTTGCCTGACTTTACCTGGTTTGCCAAGTCTTCTATTTGGCCGGCAGTGATTTTGCGATGCACATGTTTGTTGAACGCTTCAAAACGCTCAAGATAGATTGAGCACAGACTCAAAAATTGGCTCATATATGTTTCTTTGGCATAGTTGGCCTTTGTGAGTCGCAGCTTCATGATTTCGAGTTTGTCTTTCTCCCTGCCTAAATATAAGATAAATAACACAATGCCGATGAGCGCAATTGACAACAATGCTATCAAAATTGTGAGCCAAATCATTTTAGTTTTGTCTTGGTCGAGAAACGATTGTGCAATATAAGGCATCGCTTCAGAGCTTTGTGTAGCACGAATTCTTGCCCCCGATTTTACGGCGTTGTCAAGCGATAGCAATAGATATTTGTAGGCTCGCGAAATATCCCCTTCGTCATAGAGCGCCACCCCGAGTCGTTGCAGTGAGGTGGCTTCGCGAGTTCCGCCAATGATGTCGGAGTAGGCCGATAGCGCAAGATGATAGAGAAACGATTGATGGTCAATTCCCTCGTCACAAATTGCACGCATGCTAGCTGCTCTGGCAAATAGATTGTCGTTGACGGGTAACTCCTTGATCAACTCATCGAGTTGAGTGACAGCGATTGCACGGTTGTTTCTTGAAAGATTGACTTGAGCCTGATATAATTTTGATAACGGAGAGTCTTTGGGGAGAATTGTCAGTAACGAGTCGGTGTAAGTGAGACCGCGTTGTGAATAGGTGTTTTTTCGAAAAATGTCGGGATAGAATGACGAGATGTAGAAAAACAATCGGTTGCCACATTCATAGAAGGTGGCTAGGTTTTGGGGGTATAGTCCGCGGCTCTCGATCGAATCAAACATTTCGATACTCTCTTTTGTGATACCCATAATGGGCAATGTTGCCGAGCGCTGTATTTCGAGATATTGACGCGATGGGGCGTCGTTTTGCATTGTCGCCATAGCGATGCCAAGGTCGTAGTAACACAATGCCGAGTCGATTGCAACGCCTTTGAGGTTATTGCCAATTGAGCCATAGAGCGACAAGTCGTTGGGATTTTTGATGAGTTGTCGTTTGAGCGAGTCGATGCTGGAAAATCGTTGGCTTATGTAGGCATCATTGTCATTAACGGCGTCGTCGAGCAGTTCGAGCATATCGTCGAGTGTTGACGGAATTGATGCAAAAGCAGGTGTTGCCATCAATAACATTGAAAGCAACAATAAAATGCGACTGTGCATGGTTGTGTTGAGGGGTTAGTTGCTGATAATGTTGGCAAGTTCGCGGCGCGAAAGGACTCTTATCTCGTTCTGGTCATAGTCGATTATGCCGCGGTTTTTCATTGACTCCAATGTGGCGATGAACGATGTGCGCTGAACGCCAAACAAGGTGTACATATCGCGCTGACGGCACGATAGAGTGATGTCGATGCTCTCGCGTTGAGTGAGTGCCACAATCCAAAATGCGATGCGCTGTTCAAGGTCGCCCGATGTCAGTGCAAGCACACCGTCGGTCGATTTTTGTGCGTTCATCGACAATATATTCAAGAAATTGAACATGAAAATGGTGTCGCTGTTCAATATCTTCAAATAATCGCTTTTTGAGATTTGCAAAATTCCGCATGGTTCTATTGCGGTGGCAGAGCAGGGATAGGCGGTTGTGCGACCAAAAAGAAACTCGGGCGCAATAACATTAGGTGCCACAAGTGTTTGAGCCACTTTGAAACGACCGTCATCATTACTTGTTGTGAGGCGAATGCTGCCGTTGATGATAAAGCGAATGTGGGTGCATTGTTCACCGGCTGTAAATATCTGTTGGCCGGGGAGATATTTCAAGAAATGGAATTTGGCCACTTCGAGAATTTCGGAAATACGCTCATGAGTAACACCGTTAAACAGTGGCAATCTCATCAATATGTCGTACATGCTATCCATGGTAGAGTCTTGTTTTAGTGTATATTAGAAAACAAAATTAAGTGTTTTCTTGTTCATTTCCAAAATCACTTGCATTCTTGTCGTGTTTTGCGGTAGAGTTGCCATGAATTTATGGTGTTTTGCCAAAATACATAAGCAGCCGGGCCGATTGATGCCAAAGGATGGAGGTAGGTCAATGCCATCCATACGGCCAGGATGGTGTTTTTTTGGCCGAGGCCTTGTCCTCCGGCAATGGTGTCACCGTGTTTGGCTCCGATTTTACGCCCGATGAAAAATTGCAGGCAGCACACGATACACGATAGCAATGCGATGATTATGATAATGGGCAGTTGCTCAAGGGGCTCTTTCATTACAAAAGTTACTGCGCGACCCACTACGATAAACAGCCCAACGGCCCACAAGTAGAACGAAATTGATTGGCGCGATGATATGGCTGTGCTCACTTTGGGCATAAAGCGGCGTAGTAATAACGCGATGAGCAACGGCATGACGAGCAGCGGAAAAATGCGGCTGCCAATAGTGGTAAATTGGCCAATGAAATCGAGTTGGCAATTATCTCCCATCATCGAGAACAATAGCGGGGCAAGCACTGCTACCGACATGTTGCTTAATATAGAGAATGTGGCAACGCGGGCAATGCTGCCGCCGAGCATTGACGTGATGACCGGTGCGGCAGTTGCCGTGGGGCAAAAAACGCACATAAATGTTGCTTGTGCAACTGTCGGGTTAAATGGTAATAATGCAAAATAGATTGCAATAGAGCCCGCTATTTGCACTGCAAGCAAGGCCCATGTGAATGAGTTGACGCGAAATTCTTTGAGCGACACTTTGCAGTAGGTGATGAGCAACATCAAAAACAGCAAATAGGGCGCAAGAAACGCGATTGAACATATAAAATCGTGAAACAATATGCCGCCAATGATTGCCAATGGAAGCACAAGCGGCTTGATGCGTTGTCTTAATCTTGAAAAATTCATGCCGCAAAGTTAGTTATAATTTATCACCTGATGAAAACTTTGACGGCGCAGTTGTTTTGAACTTTAATGTATATGCCGCTGGTGGGGTTGTCAACTTTGTGGCCTTGGAGGTTGTAATAAACTGCAGGCGAGTCGGTTGTGGTTGTGATCTGGTCGATAGATGTGTCGCCCCATTGACTCACAAGCCACTCAAGACGGTTGTCGAGCTTGTCAAGAAATGAGTTTTTTACACTATGAATGTTGTTGGTCCCATATTGCGGCCATCGTTTATAGTCGTGGGCTGATGCGTTTTCGATGGTACTTATAAATGATTCGACGTAGTTGTGTAATGTCGCACATTGGTGGGCGCGAAATTCTTGCCAAACTTCAATAACTTTGGCCTGGAAACGGGGAAATTTCGCCATTTCGCCAATCCAATTTTGACCGAAAGGCGGATTTTGGTAGATAAATTCCTGCCAATTTCGGCGATAGGAATTGCCAAAGTCCCACACCGGACCAAATATCCATCGGTCGGCCATGAAATCTTTGTGGATATAGCAACTGCCGTGAAACGACTCGGCGTTATCCATAATCTCTTGTACGATGTAGAATCGGGCCAACGAGTCGATGTCGACAATGTTTTCCCACTCGGTTGATGATTTGTTGCTCACATAAACGGCGCGGTCAATGGCTTTTACTTGTGATGTTAGGTAATTGCGTTGTGCATCAGAAAGCAGTTCGGGTGATTTGTATGTAAACCGCAGTATCTCGCCATTACTCTCGGTGATGCGCACTTGCTCGGCTTCCTCATAATTGTCAATCTCGATTAACCATCCGCCGGTAATTGAGTCGGGGTGGGTGCAATAGTCGGCTTGTTCAACAATGTTTACACGGTCTTTGGCAACGCGAATGTTCTCGGCAAGCATATAAAGTCCTATGTAATTCCCGTTTAGCACCACTTCGACGGGTTGTTGTGCTGGAGTGTATTTAAGTCCTAATCGGCGTGAAAGTTCAAAGCCTACGGAGTTGCGCAAGTGGGCATAATTATCGTCGGCATCGGCCATCAACGCAAAGTGTCGGCTCTTATTCATGCCGAGCAATGATTGCTTTTTGTCAAGTTTGATGCGATAGGGCTTTTTCTCAAAGTCGCGCCAAGTGTAGTTGCCACGGCCTCTAATTTCCATGTCAAGCTGTTGTTCCTTGCTTCCGATTGGCTCGATGCCGTCAATGCCCATGGCATCAAGGTAGTATGTGGCGTTGATGTAGGTCTCTTTTGATGTAATGGCCGCACCGTTTTGGGTGTTGATAAACAGCACCGGGAGTGTCTCGGAATAGGTGGCGTTGCTGTCAGATAGCGGT
>JAFPCM010000109.1 GCA_017390185.1 Muribaculaceae bacterium | reverse complement strand
GGCAGTCCGCGATTGGAGGCATTGCTCATCACGCATAGCCATTATGACCATGTGGGTGGAATTGATGACTTGCGCCCATATTGCAGCATTGAAGACGGTTTCCCCATTTATTGCAAACATGATGTGGCTCAAGATTTGTATAATCGCGTGCCATATTGCTTTGCCGAGCATCCCTATCCCGGAGTACCGGCTCTTAATATCAACGAAATAGACACAAAGCCCTTTAAGGTGGGTGGCATTTTGATTAAGCCGTTACCCATAATGCACTATAAGTTGCCCATTCTCGGCTACAAAATCGGCAACTTGGCATATATAACCGATGCTAAAACCA
Organism: Muribaculaceae bacterium; assembly: GCA_017390185.1. Classification (GTDB taxonomy): domain Bacteria; phylum Bacteroidota; class Bacteroidia; order Bacteroidales; family Muribaculaceae; genus RGIG4079. Next base: position 2,268 of record JAFPCM010000109.1, on the reverse strand, counting down.
TTAGCGACTGCACAATCGAAATGTTGCGTGGAGTCGACACGCTTGTCATTAACTCGTTGCGTCATAAAGAACACATTTCACATATGAATCTTGAACAGACTTTGGCCGTAATTGAGCAAGTTAAACCGCGCATAGCCTATTTGACTCATTTGAGCCATGACATGGGATTGTATAACGAGGTGTTGTCGCAACTTCCCGAAAATGTGAAAATCGCCTACGACGGATTGGTGATTCACATCCCCGATTAATCGGTTTTGAAGCCATTTGCCGGGCAACCAAAGCCTAAAAACGATCAGAAAAGCGGCAAAACATGCTTAAAAACATAAAATTAACATAGTTTAAGGAAAATCTAGTGGAGATATTTTGTTATATCAATAAAAGTTCCTAACTTTGCACTCAGAAAACATCGCGGAGTGGAGCAGTGGTAGCTCGCCAGGCTCATAACCTGGAGGTCGTTGGTTCGAGTCCAGCCTCCGCCACTAAGCAAGAGGAAAGCATCGCTTTCCTCTTTTTTTTGTTTATTAGTTGTTTTTATGAGTGTGTGATGATGCACATAAATTTTATTTATGTATCTTTGTCCTATCATACTACTAAAACAATTAATATAACCATAAAAAACATTTTAATTATGAGTAAGCCATATGTAATAGGCATTGACATGGGCGGAACAAATACCGTGTTCGGCATTGTTGATGCGCGTGGTGTAGTGATTGCAAGTTCATCAATCAAGACACAAAAACATAACAATATCGATGACTATATCGATGAGTTGTACACCGAAATCACTCGTTTGATGGAAGCAAACGATGCAATCGGTAAAGTGCACGGTATCGGTATCGGTGCTCCTAATGCTAACTACTATACAGGAATTATCGAAGATGGTGTAAACCTTCCTTGGCCTACTCCCGTGCCTTTGGCAAAACTTGTAAGCGAAAAATTCGGTATTCCCGTGGCAATCACAAACGATGCAAACGCTGCAGCTATTGGCGAAATGACTTATGGCGCGGCACGCGGTTTGAAAGATTTTATCATGATTACTCTTGGCACTGGTGTCGGTAGCGGTATCGTTATCAACGGTCAGTTGGTTTATGGTCATGACGGTTTTGCCGGCGAATTGGGCCACGTGATTATGAAACGCAACAATGGTCGTCTATGTGGTTGCGGTCGCACAGGCTGTCTCGAAGCCTATTGCTCGGCTACAGGTGTTGCCCGCACAGCACGCGAGTTCCTCGAAGCCCGCACTGACGATTCTTTGCTTCGCAATATGCCCATCGAAGACATCACTTCAAAAGATGTTTATGATGCCGCAGTATCGGGTGACAAGTTGGCAAAAGACATCTTCGAATTTACCGGCAACATGTTGGGCGAAGCTTTGGCCGATTTCACCGTGTTCTCATCTCCCAAAGCATTTGTTCTCTTCGGCGGTTTGGCAAAGAGTGGCGATGTGTTGCTCAAACCTTTGCGCCAATCTCTCGAAAAGAACATGATGTCAATCTTCAAAGGCAAAGTAGATGTGCTTGTTTCGGAACTTAAAGAAGCCGATGCAGCTGTTCTCGGTGCAAGTGCCCTCGGTTGGGAAGCAAAATAATAACCCCACATCATATCATAGCAAAAGAGCGACCACCTGGTCGCTCTTTTCTTATGTGGATATAAATGAATTGTGTCCTGGAAAAGTAGCGAGGCTGTTACTATTGCAAGTGTCAGCCTCGTGTGGTTTTAGAGAATTTATGCGGGCTTATACCTCCTCTTCGGTTGTTTCAGTGTGTGTACCCATATACTTGCGGTCGATTTCTTTGTAGGTGTTGTGGAAGTTGTGTTCAATCTGTCCGCATTCAACACATTCATAAAAGTCTTTGTGAACGGTTACATGATACAACACTTTGTAGTCGTCATATAGTTTGGTCGAGATAATCGATTTGTGGTCTTGATGGTTTGATGTCGAAGTGGACGTGTGGCCGTCTTTATAGGTGGTTGTTGTTTCGGTCCATGTTTTCCAACGACGTTCTTTTTGGCTGATGGTTTTCACATACTCGGTTTCTCTCATCCATTGGTCATATTCGTTGTCGATCACGCTGTGGGTGTATTCCATAGAATCCAAGCGGCGGCATTTGATGCAGCGTGCGCTAGGCGCTTCGGGATACAAGTGTCCGAAGATTACGAACATTAAGAACAGAGTAACCAATATGATTGGGAGCGCAAGTATCCAATGCATGCCCCAAGCGAGTAGAAGCACAAACCATATGTAGGTGCAGACTGCGGCAATGGTAT
>JAFPCM010000108.1 GCA_017390185.1 Muribaculaceae bacterium | reverse complement strand
GTTAATAAACAATAAAACGAGCCGAGTAAATTAAACGAATTACTCGGCTCGTTGTCTTATGGATATATTAATCATTAAATTTAAGCAAACATGAAAACTTTATCAAGACTTGTAACTGTGCTTGCAGTAGCTATTGTAGCTATATTCCCGGCTCGTGCCGATCAATATGTGAATGCTAATATGCTTCCCGATAATGCAAAGGCATTTATCCAAAAGAATTATGCATCGGAAGGTTATCGCACTTGCGAACGAGATGATGATGGTCACTATGATGTTGAACTTCGCAATGGCGTAGACCTTGAATTTGATGCGGAAGGCAAATTGCTCAAAATTGACGGCGGAACACGCCGAGTGTCAAAATCGGTGCTCAAACAGATTCTTCCCGCCAAAGCTTATGCTGAGTTGGAATCACGCAATGTGCTTGGCAAGGTGGACGAAGTGGAATTTAACCGCTACAACATCAAAATTGACTTGCGCGTGATGAGAAACGATGAAATCGTTTTTGACATCGACGGCAACCTTCAATACATTACTGATTAGAATATTCGGCGAGGTAAGCTTCGCAAGCGAGGCACAACTCGTCATACCATTCTTTACCGAAACGGCGTGTGAGTGGTTCTTTAAGGAACTGATATAATCTCACGCCGTTTTTGCGTCCTAACAATTCGGCGCATTTGCAGATTTTCCAACGATGATAATTTACGGCTGTGAAAGTCGAGTATTCTTTTAGGCGAATGGGGTAGAGATGGCATGAAATAGGCTTGTAAAAGTCGATTTTGCCGGCACGATAGGCCTTCTCGATAGCACATTGGCACATTCCGCCTGGAGCATAGCAGGTAAACACGCAGTTGCGGTTGTTTACGATTGATGTAACCAAGTCGCCCTCTTCGTCAATATATCCTACGCCTTGTTCGTTGATTACCTCTTGAGCCTGTGGCAACAAATCGTCCCAAATCTCGGGCAATATTTCTTTTATTTTTTCATACTCTTCTTTTGTGATAGGAGCGCCGGCATCGCCTTCGATGCAGCATTCGCCCAAACATGTGTCAAGGTCGCACAAGAAAAATTGCTCGGCAAGGTCGAGCGACACGAGTGTATCTTTAATCTGAAGCATAATTTCTTCTTCTGTTTCTTTCATTAATAAATATTGTTATCGGACATTAGCGTCCTGAGTGGATTATTGTTGAGGCGACAAGACGGTCATAACGTTCGCCGTTCTTGCGGTGATAGACGGTAACCACATATTGGTTTACTGTTTGGTAGAAATTCCCTTCAACTATTGAAGTCAAACCTTTTTCGGAGCCTGTGGGTAATGCCATATATTGATAGTTGTAAGCCCCTTGTTTGAGTAGCAGGCTAATCTCGTAAGCTCCGGTGGCGCGGTTGTAGTGCATGCGCGAGTCGGGGCCATATCGGCGGTGAGTGAAATCTCCCTCAATGAATATGTCGCTGTTAATCAGCTCGGGCATTTCGAGAGAGAAATGGGTTATCACATAGTCGGCTTCGATTTCGCTTGCCGATGAGTTGTATTCGCGTACGGTAAAGCGGCCAAATTGCGTTTGGTCGTATATATAGCTTGTGTGATAGCGGGGCTTGTCGGTAGCGAGAATCATGTGATAGTATGGGTCGGCATATTCAATGCCTTCCACGCCCATGCCGGGGTAGGTGGTCGATACTATTTCCATGCGGCGATATTCGTTTCCTCCGTCAAATATCAGAGGCTTTTGGTGTTCATAATAAGCTTTGTTGCCTGCAACTCTCATTGGGGCTTTGATTGATGAGGCATTGTCATATCGGCCATTTTGGGTGATGACGACATTGAGGTCTTGATACATGTTAAGCACTTTTTCGCTTAAGGTATTGACCTCTATTGACAACTGTTGTTTTGAGCCGTTGTAGTCTTCATCTGTGCGAGAAGTGACGTCGGCTGTAGCTTTCATGGTGTTTTCGCAAACCATAAATCGCGCTTGGAGCAGGGTGTTGTCGGGGTCAGACTCATCAAATATCTTAACGAGATAGTTGCCAGAAATAGTAAATCGCACCTCGTCATTAGGTATGCTCAGCGAGTAGTGAACATAGTGGGTGGTGGTGAGTTGCGAAAACTCATATTGATCGATGTTGCCCAAGTTGAACCCGTCGACAAATTCGGGATCAACAAGTCCTGACGGTTGCCACTGCGAGTCACAGTGAACGAGTGTGTAGCGCAGATAGCGTGTGTCGTCGGCGATTTCATCAAACGAGATGTTGATGCGGTCGTCGGAGTTGAGAGAGATAATGGGTGGCGCATAGTCATTTCCCTCGACTTTGACCTCAAGGGTGTGAAAGTCGGGGTGAAATATGCCGTTCATTGTGTCGGTGGCATTGACAGTCAATGCGGCGAAGACTGAAAATATTGTTGCAATACGTTTGAGAATGCCCATTATTTAATTAACGTAATTTCTTATCGATAATTGTGATGGCGTCAACAATCAGTTCGATGCATGGCTTGCGACCGGGTTTTAGCAATTCGCTGCACACGATGGAGCCGTTGAGCGAGGTGAATTCGTTGCTGCAATCTTTCACTGCCTGATATGTTGTGGCTTTGTCGGCGGGAGAGGTGTATTGGCTGAGTCCTAAAGTCATTGCCATACCCGAAACGGTGCCGCATACTTGGCGCTGTCCGCCCACTCCGCCTCCCATTCCGGCCGAAACCTTTGCTGCGGTATCGGTGTCCAAATCATAGATGTCGTCAAACACCATTACGACGCATTGGGCGCAGTTGTAACCTTCTTTGTGTAATTGTCGTGCGCGAGTGATACGCTCGTCAAGAGTATATTTTACCATTCTATCGGGGTTTTGCCTTGTGTTGTGAGATATTCGTTTGCTTTAGAAAAATGTTTGTTGCCAAAGAAGCCGCGATATGCGCTCAATGGTGAGGGGTGGGGCGAGGTAAGCACCATGTGGCGGTTGCGGTCAATGAATGCGCCTTTTTTGATTGCGTATGATCCCCAGAGCATAAACACCAATCCTTCGCGGTCTTGCGCAAGTCGCATAATCACCTCGTCGGTAAACTGTTCCCAGCCCTTGCCTTGGTGTGAAGCGGCTTTATGGGCTTCGACGGTGAGAGTGGCATTGAGCAGTAGCACGCCTTGGTTGGCCCATCGGCTCAAATCGCCGTTTTCGGGGATGGGCTTGCCCAGGTCATCACGAATTTCCTTGAAAATATTTACCAATGACGGAGGCATGGCTATACCGGGAGCAACTGAAAAACACAAGCCGTTTGCTTGGCCAACATCGTGATACGGGTCTTGTCCTATGATGACCACTTTTACCTGATCAAACGGGCATGCGTCAAACGCGGCAAATATCTTTGATGCTGGTGGGAAAACCTGTCGGTTGCTGTATTGTTCGCGAACAAAGTCGGTTAGTTTGACAAAATAATCCTTGTCCCATTCGGCGGCAAGACGTTCTTTCCAAGATGCTTCTATTTTGACATTCATTGGCTGTTGATTGATGTTTGGTTTATCACTTGCAAAACTACAAAAAAACCATTAC
>JAFPCM010000107.1 GCA_017390185.1 Muribaculaceae bacterium | reverse complement strand
TTTGGGGCGTTTTGCGGCACGTATTAAGAAGAAAATGCCGGCAACGATAAACGGAACGCTGAGCCATTGTCCCATATTGAGCACCATGTCGGCTTCAAATGCAACCTGATTGTTCTTGACAAACTCGATGAGGAATCGGGTCACAAATATGCCAATTAGGAATGTGCCGAAGATGAGCCCTGGGCGTGTGGCGGCATCTTTTTTCCAATACATCCACATTAATAGACCGAAGAGGGCAAAGTAACACAAGGCTTCATATATTTGTGTGGGGTGTGATGGAGCTGAGAATATAGCAGGGTAGCCTGCTTGCCATGCACGAATGTTTTCAATGAAACTGAATGCCCAAGGCAAGTCGGTGGCATGACCATAGATTTCGTGGTTAAAAAGGTTGCCCAGTCGAATGAGTCCGCCAACGAGGGCTACAGGAACAACCAAGCGGTCGAGTGTCCACAATGGTGACTTGTGGGTGGTAAATCGAGAGAAAAGGAATATTGCTATCAAAATGCCTATGGCGCCTCCGTGGCTTGCCAAGCCGCCTTCCCACACTTTAAAGATGTCGATGGGGTTTTGTGAGTATTGCTCCCATTCATAGAAAAAAACATGGCCTAATCGTGCGCCGATAATTGTGGCAAACACTACATACATCAACAATGTTGACAACCATGACTCGTAGGCGCCTTCGCGACGAAACATTTTCTCTACAATCTTGTAGCCGACAAGAAATCCAATGAGAAACATAAGTGAATACCATCGAATGTCGATAAAACTGTCGATGAGAATGGGGTTGGCTGTCCAGGTGATGTAGTTGAACATGGTTGTTTGTGTTGTTTTGTTTTGGTTATTTATGTGTAGCGAAATATTCTTTTGCAGCACGGCGAACTCGCGGACTGAGTCGCAAGATGGCAAACATTGTTGGTATGGTCATGAGCGCAAATGCAAGGTCCATGATGCTGACAACAAGGTCGAGCGAAATGATACAAGCAACTACAATCATAAACAAATAGAAATAGTCATAATACTTGCCGTTTTTCTCGCCAAAGAGGTAGTTGGCACACTCGTTACCATAATAAGAATATGAGAACATGGTGGTGATGGCAAATATAAACACGATGACCATCAATGCATATTCGCCCCAGCCGGGAAGCATCGTTTCAAATGCATTGAGAGCTATATAGAGGCCTTTTACGCCTTCGGTTTCAATGGGGCTGATGCTCATTGCCATCAAAATGGGGATAGAGGTGAGCGTGCACACAAGACCCGAGTCGATAGCAGGGCCTATCATTGCAACGAGACCTTCGCGCACGGGGTTCGGGTTGCGTGATGCTCCGTGCATAAGCGATGCTGTACCTACACCAGCCTCGTTGACATACATTGCTCGGCGTGCACCGGTAAGTGCGATGAATGCCAATGCGCCAAATCCGGCCTGAAGGTTAAACGCTTCGCTGACGATGAGGTAGAATACTTTTGGCAAAAGGTTGAGGTTCATTATTATTATAATGAACACAAGCGTGAAATATAGGCCCACCATTACGGGTACTACTTTTGTTGCGATCTTAGAGATGCGCTTGATGCCGCCAAGCACTACAATCGACACGACTGCTCCCATAATGAGACCTGTGATGAGTCTAAAATTGAATGTGTCGGGAGCGTCGAGAACGGTGATAAACGATTCGGTCAATTGATTGGCTTGCATGAAACAAAGTGTACCAATCATTCCAAACATGGCAAAGAATATGGCAAGCGGCTTGAATTTGCGGCCGAGCCCTTCGGTGAGGATATACATCGGTCCGCCGTGTGTGTTGCCGTTTTTGTCTTTGCCTTTGTACATGATTGCGAGTGTGCCTTCAAAGAATTTTGTGGCCATACCGAGCAATGCGCTAATCCACATCCAGAAAATGGCACCAGGGCCGCCGATAGATATGGCGATAGCCACACCGGCAATGTTGCCCATGCCTACAGTTGAGCAAATGCTGCTCATGAGCGCCTGGAAAGAGCTGATTTCGCCTTCGCCCGAATTGTTTTTAGCACGCAAGGCTTTGAGTGACCATTTAAATCGTCGTAGAGGAATTGCGCCTGAATATATGAAAAGGAATAATCCTCCGCCAATAAGCCAGAAGAATAGGGGATAGCCACACACAAAGTCGGCTATAGATTTGATTGTTTCGCTTATATGATTAAACATTGTAGTCGTGTTGCAAAATAAAGTGCAAAGTTACGAAAATTAATGCAGACTACAAATCGGAAATTGTTAACGCATATATTAAATGTGTAGAAAAAGAAGACTCACTCGCGGTGCGGGTGAGTCTTATGAGGGGCTGTAAATTGTTGTCGGTTTACACGAGGTGTGCAATGAGCTGGTCGCGGTCACCGGGAAGAAGATCGATTACAGGAACTTCAATCATTGTATATGCACCGGGACGCTGACGCATTGATGCGCGTGCTGCGCTGACAAGCATTTGTGCTGTGAGTGCGGGGTTGTTGATGCTCATGTTGAATTCAAAACGTTGATTTTGAGTTTTGCCCGACACGCCTTTGCGCACCATGTTTACACCGTGTCCCATGTCTTTTACCTCGTCAACCGATTGCACTTGCATGACATGTGTCTCGTCGTTGGCAAAGTAGGGGTCTTCTTTAACGGCGCGAGCCACTTGGTCAAGGCTGTAACCGTCTTCGAGTTCGACATAGACCATGCGGCGATGAATGCCTGTGCCCAAAGGAATTGTCATGGAGAGGGCGTTTTTTACACCTTCTTTTGATTTGACACACACGGTGTGGCCCATGCTCATGCCAGGACCGAAATTGGTGTAAGTCAAACCTTTGGGGGCTGCTGCTTGGAGAAGTGTTCTCACAACAGAGTCGCTACCTGGGTCCCAACCGGCCGAGATTATGGCAACGGTGCCGTTGGCTTGGGCGATAGCGTCAAGGCGAGAACGCAATCCCACGATGCCTGAGTGAATGTCGTAGCTGTCGACTGTGCTGATGCCGTTGGCAAGCAACACTTCGGCATATTTTTCTACCTCACGGGTGGGGGTGCATAAAATTGCTACATCTATTTTGCCCAATTGGTTGATGTCGGTGACAACTGCATAGTCGGCAAGTTCTGAAGGCTTGTTGTCGGCATTGCGGCGCACAACTCCTGCGATTTCAAAATCGGGAGCTTCTTGAAGCGATTCAAGAACAAAACGTCCAATGTTGCCATATCCGACTATTGCTGCTTTGATTTTGGTCATAGTGAAAATAGGTTTCTTGTTTATATAAAACAAACGGCCGTCCGTTAATGTCGGGACAGCCGTTGGGTTATTTGTTTGGTTATTCGGGTTGACGGCCGTTTACGATAGCTTCGGTATCGCGGGCAATCATCAATTCTTCGTCGGTGGGGATAACCACAACTTTGACTTTAGAAGCCTCAGTTGAGATGACGGTTTCTGTACCGCGAATCTTGGCATTGAGTTCGTTGTCAAGTTCTACGCCCATAAACGCGAGGGGTGCACACACGTTTTCGCGAACGCCAGTTTGGTTTTCGCCAACACCGCCTGTGAACACGATGATGTCGACACCGCCCATTTCGGCTGCATATGCACCGATGTATTTGATGATGCGTTGTTCATACATAGCGAGAGCGAGCACTGCGCGTTCGTCGCCAGCTTTGTCGGCGGCTTCAATTTCGCGCATATCCGATGAAATTTCGCTGACACCAGCAACACCGCTTTCTTTGTTGATGATGCGTTGGAGGTCGGCTGCTGTGAGATTGTGTTTCTCCATGAGATACACGAGAGCGCCTGGGTCGATGTCACCCACGCGAGTACCCATCATGAGACCTTCGGTGGGAGTGAGGCCCATTGAGGTGTCAACGCTCTTGCCGCCTACGATGGCAGTGATAGAGCCGCCATTACCAACGTGGCAAGTGATGATGCGTTGTTTGGTAATGTCTACGCCGAGGAATTGGCACACGCGTTGTGAAACATAGCGGTGGCTTGTGCCGTGGAAACCATAACGGCGAATACCGTCTTCGGCATAGTATTTATAGGGGAGGGCATACATGTATGATTTTGCAGGCATTGTTTGGTGGAATGCTGTGTCAAATACGCCTACTTGGGGAACGTTGGGCATGAGAGCTGTGATAGCTTCGATACCTGTCATGTTGGCAGGGTTGTGAAGAGGTGCAATGCCGTAGCATTCTTTTACTTTGGCAATAACATCTTCGTTGATGAGCACGCTGCTGTTGAATTTTTCGCCGCCGTGAACCACACGGTGTCCCACTGCATCGATTTCTTCGTAACTCTTGATGCAACCTTCTTTTTCGTCAGTGAGGTTGTTGAGAATGGCCGAGATTGCACCGTTGTGGTCGGTGAGACCGAGGTCAACGATTCCTTTTGAGCCGTCTTGGCGTTTGAATTTGAGGAAGCCGTCTTCAAGGCCGATTTTTTCTACTCCACCTTCGGCAAGTGTATTGTCGTTGGCTGTGTCAATGAGTTTGTATTTAACCGAACTGCTACCGCAGTTTAATACGAGAATTTTCATGTTTATAGTAGGGTGTTAAATTATTGTTTGTTGTTTTTGAGACCGATTGCTTGGCTACAAGTGATGATGATGGTTTTGTAGATGTCTTCGGGGAAGCAAC
>JAFPCM010000106.1 GCA_017390185.1 Muribaculaceae bacterium | reverse complement strand
GAGTAGCGACCGATGAGGTCTTTTGTGCCAGTACCGTTAAACACGATGAGTGAGTCGGCATAAGTGTCAAAGTCAAACAATGAGAACTTGGCTGTAACGATAGCGTTGCTTGCTGCGGGACGAATTGTGAGTGTGTCGTTTTGTGAGTTGGGATAGTTAGCATCGGGACCGGCAACGTCATAGAATTTATATTCTTTGCCTGATTCAACAATAGCTTCGCCAGTAGTCATTACAATCCAGCTTGCGGGTTTAACAACAACGGGGTTAGCGGTTGTAACCTGACCTTTACCCAAAGCGTTAACAGCTGCGATTGAATATGTGTAAGTGCCAAATCCTGGCTCATCGGTATATGAAGTGGCTTTGCCGTCATTAACGGTGATTTCTGTTACTGTTGTGCCTTTTGTGCGGGTGATGATGTAGCTGGTTACGCTGTTTACATCATATTCGCCGCCATACATACCTGAAGTGGGTGCTTCCCAAGAGAGTGTGGCGCTGTTGTCGCCCAATGCAATGCTGAAATTGTTTACAGCTCCTGGGTTGTTTTGGCCTACATAAACACCAATAGTTTCGGTGTCGGCACCACCTTCACCTTTGCTGTTAACGGCAACGATGCGATAGTTGAAAAGGCCGTCTGTGAGGTTGGTGTCGGTATATGTAACTTCTTTGCCGATTTGGTCGGCAGTCATGGCTACAGTTGTGGCGAGTTCATTGTTGCGGTAGATGTTCACGCCGGTGATTTCGGTCAAAGCATTGCCTTGAGCATCGATAGCAGGGTTAGTCCATTTTAGAACTACGCTCTTGCCGTCGGCTGTGGCACTGCGTCCGGTAACGCGGTCGGGAGCACCTTTAGCAACATTGATGAAGGGGATAATCATTGCGTTGGTGCTGTCGTCGCCTTTTGCACCGATTGCGCCTACTGCAGTGGCAGCCCCTGTTTTAACATCTACAGTGTAGAGTGTGCAGTCACCGTTGTTTGCCCAGTAGAGAGTGCCTGTGCTGTGGTCAAAATCCATACTTTGAGCAAACGCTGCGTCAACACCGGTAGAGCCGATGAGAGTAACGATAGCATTGGTTTTGTCAACGGCATAGAGGTTGTCGTCGGTGCCGATGGCATACAATTGTCCGTTAATGTCAGCAGCCAATGTGAGGATATAGGGATACTGATAGCTGGCTGTTTTGAAGTAACCAACGGTTGTGGTAGCACCAGTGTTGAGATCGACAGTGACGAGAGTTTCATTGTCGCTCTTGAGACCATACATTGTGTTGGTTGTATAGTCATAAGTCATGTCACCGAGGTGAGCACCTTGTGTTGAAATGAGGGTGCGAGTACCATCGTTCATATCGATTGTGTAGAATCCGTCAACATTTTTTTGAGTTCCCAATTGTGTAACTTGGGCATACCATTTATAGTTGTAATATGCTCCGGCATATACAGAACCGAGTTTGGTTTGGTCGGCAATTAAAGTCACGGTTTTAGGGTCTGAAACACTATATTTAACAGGACCCTTCTTTGAAAATTGTGCATTGCTTTCTTGGAAGCAGCGATAGGCATAAATCGTTTGAGCCGAAATCGAGCCAAGGGAAAAAGCACCAATTAATGCTGAAAGTAAAAATTTCTTCATAATGTAAGTGTTTTGTTGTTAAATTTGATGATTTTGCTATTAATGACGCAAAGATAATAGCAAAATGTAAGATGGTATATAGGTTTTATGTTAATAATTGTGAACATCACTGGGCGATGGTAACAATTATAAGGTTAATGGTGATAAAATCGACGATTTGGTGTGTTTGAGAGCGCTTTTTTGATCAAGATGTAAGCGGTCGGGGTTATTTTACCTCGTTGCGGTAGTTGTAGTTGTTGCGTAGTGATTCAAAGGTGTGTGGTGCGGCCTTGAGGGCGGCAGTGTCGTTTAGCGGATTGTAGCTTGCGGTGATGCTGTCGAGCGTAACGGTTTCGGCTGCACCAGGAGCAACTGTTTCGGCTGTGTGTACTTCCGAGAGGGTGAAGTGTTGTGTAAATGCCGATAGTACCATATCGGTGGCTCTGATTTTGCCTTCGCGAGAGTATCCGGCAATGTGGGGTGTGGCTATAAGTGCGCGGTCGAGCAGTTGGATTGAGATGTTAGGCTCTCCTTCCCAACAGTCGATAACGGCATCGGAAACGATTTTTGCGTCGAGTGCCGAAATGAGGGCTTGTGTGTCAACAATGGGCCCGCGGGCACAATTAATGATGAGCGGTTTGTGTTGTGTGAGGTTGAGAAAACGGCTGTCACACATGTGATGAGTGGCATAAGTGCCCGATGTGGTGTGTGGAGTGTGAAAGGTGATGATGTCGCAGTGGCGGGCAATTTCGTCGAGCGATACAAATGAGGTGTTGCCTTCTTTCTCGGCACGAGGAGGGTCGCAGAGCATCACTTTCATGCCTAATTGTCGCGCCCAACGGTTAACGATTGAACCTACATTACCAACGCCGACAATGCCGATTGTGACGGTGTTGATGGGGCGGTGGTTGATGTCAAGCCAATGGGCGATAGATGCAAGAGTGTATTGGGCCACTGCAGGCGCATTGCAACCGGGCGCATTGGCAACAGTGATGCCGTTGTTGCGGCAATAGTCGAGATCGATGTGGTCGGTGCCGATGGTGGCTGTTGCAATAAAGCGGCAGGGACTGTGTTGTAGCAGCGATTGGTCACAGCGTGTGCGAGTGCGAGTTATCAGCGCATCGGCATGACGCATCGCATCGGCTGTAATGTCTTCGGGGTCGAGATATTTCACATCGCAAATATCGTCGAGCAAGCCTTTGATAAAAGGAATTTTGTTTTCGATTACGAGTCTGATCATACCACAGTGCTCCACCAATATAATGTTGCATAAATGGCAATAATGGCCAAGATGGCTATGTAGCTGCGGCGTTGTGTGTTAACCACAAAGAAATGTCCGACCTGGAATGCTGCACAGCAGTTGAGCAATGGCACATAGGTTTCCATATTGCGAAAATCAGCAATAACACAAATGGCAGTTGCAAACGACAAAATCGATAAAAAGCCGTTGAATGCACGCATCTGTGAGTTGAGGTTATAGACTCTCATGAGGTTGAGGATGCCCATTGAGAACAGGAGCAGAACGGTAAAGGCCGTTGTTGCAACGATTTGTATGGTTTCTTTGTCGTTTACGGCTTCAAACATATCCACCAGATGGGGCATCTTGAAGTCATTGACTGAAATGAGTCCGAACCCCCACATGATCCATAGCGGAGTGATGATGCCGATGAGGGCCGCAGTGAAAGTTTTGATGTCAAAAATGCGCATTTGGCCACAGCCGAGCATAAACAGCGGAATGTAAAAGGCAAAGGCATATTGTGACATTGTGCCGACACACAACATTAAGAAAATCAAGAAAATGGGTTGTCGTGGGAGTGGCTGGTTGAATGAGGAAAACAATATGGCGGTTGACAATATCACGGTTGCACACAACAAGGTGCCGTTGTGAAATTGCCCGAATATTGCGGGTTGAGCCATCTGCATGATAAGAAACATGCCGGCAAACAAGTGTGAGACGCTGCGCAACACATTATACTGCTTGTTGATGTAAATGAGCAATGCAGCGACACCGATGTTTGTCAGTAGGCTTGCTATCAAAGAGATAGAGGGATTTGTAATCCACTCGTTGGCAGAAAGAAGCCATGTTCCGGAGTCTCCCGGAATATGGCTTATGTTTCCTGACATAAACGACACAACTGTAGCGGCAACGGTAATCAATGCCATGAGCAGTGAGCCGAAGCGCGAATGGAGCAGTGCTACGATGTTGCGTTCGTTCATCTGTTATTAGTATTTACGCAAGTCGTTGCCAATGTCGCGGCGATAGTATTTGCCGTCAAAGTCAACCAACGCGATAGAGTCGTAGCTGTGTTGCAAAGCCTCGTTCATGTCTTTGCCATAAGAGCTTGCTGCGATAACGCGACCGCCAGCAGTAACGATGTTGTCGCCGTCGGCTTTTGTGCCGGCGTGGAACATGATGCTGTCGGTAACTTTTTCAAGTCCTGTGATCACTTTGCCTTTTTCGTAGTCGCCGGGATATCCGCCCGAAACCATCATCACTGTAACGGCAGTGCGGGGATCTTCTTTGAGTTCGGTGTCACCGAGGTTACCTTCGGCAGCAGCTTTCATGAGTTTAACCAAGTCGCTGTCGATGCGCAACATTACGGCTTCGGTTTCGGGGTCGCCCATGCGCACGTTGTACTCGATAACCATGGGTTCGTTTTCAACATTGATGAGGCCCAAGAAGATGAAACCGCGATATGTGATGTTGTCGTTGATGAGGCCGTTGATAGTGGGCTCGATGATGCGGGTGCGCACCTTTTCCATAAACACTTCGTCGGCAAAAGGAACAGGGCTTACAGCACCCATACCGCCTGTGTTCAAGCCGGTATCACCTTCGCCAATGCGTTTGTAGTCTTTTGCCACGGGCAACACGCGATAGCCGCCGTTACCGTCGCTGAGAACAAAAACCGAGCACTCGATGCCCGAGAGGAACTCTTCGATAACAACTGTTGCCGATGAAGCGCCAAACATGCCCGAAAGCATTTCGCGCAACGATTCGCGGGCTTCTTCGATTGTGTCGAGAATCAACACGCCTTTACCTGCTGCCAAGCCGTCGGCTTTGAGCACGTAGGGGGCTTTGAGTTCTTCGAGGAATTTGAAACCTTCTTCAATAGTTTCGGCAGTGAAACTGCGGTAGCGGGCAGTGGGAATGTTGTTTTTCACCATAAACTGCTTTGCAAAGTCTTTGCTACCTTCAAGAGCGGCACCGGCCTTTGAAGGGCCTACAACGAGAATGTCGTCGTTTTCAAAGTAGTCATAGATGCCTTTTACCAATGGGTCTTCGTTGCCCACAACAATCATGTCGATGTCGTTTTCTTTTACCCATGCTTTGATAGCGTCAAAGTCAAGAGGCGAGAGAGCAACGTTAGTACCATATTGCTGGGTGCCACCGTTACCGGGAGCAATGTAAAGTTTGTCGAGGAGCTCGCTTTGGCTCATTTTCCAGGCAAGAGCCGATTCGCGGCCGCCTGAACCGAGAAGAAGTATATTCATAATAGTTAATCGTTATTATCGGGTTTATTGTTTTTAGGAGTATTGCGTTTCCAACCGCGTTTTGTTGCGGGAGCGGTTTTCTTTTCGCCGTTGGCCGAGCGGTTGAGGATTCTTTCCAAAAGTTCCTCGTTGCGGCGTGCTGCAAGGGGATTTTCAGAGTTAACTGCGGCGGGATTGAATTCGCGGCGAGTGTAACTTTTGGGTCTGTCTTGGTTTCGTGATTCAAATGGCTTGCGGCTTGTGGGTCGCGATTCTTTACCGCCAAAGCCTTTTTTACGGGCATCGGCTTTCCATTCCTGGTCGCTCTTGCGGCGCATGCGGCGGTCTTTGGGTGTTGCTTCGCGGCCTTGGCTCTTGAGCGAACCGCCTTCGCGACGAAATGCTTTTTTCTCGCCGTCAAAGATGATGTATTCGCGCAATTCACATTCGAGTGAGCCGTTGAGCATAGGTGTCTTTGACGATGCTGCAAGACCGATTTTCTTGAAATGCTCATCGCGGAAACCGATAATCCACGCGTTAAAGCCGGTGAACACATGTTTGAGTTGTGAGCCGATGGTTGTATAGAGAGCATCCATGTCGTCGGTCATGATGCGTTCGCCATAAGGGGGGTTGGTGATGATATATCCTTTGCCGGGAACATCTTCGGCTGTCCAGTCGGCGATGGGGCGAACGTGAAGGTCGATGTATTTGGCAACACCGGCCTGTTTCATGTTTGCCTGGGTAATTGCAATGGCTTTGGGCGAAATGTCGGCACCGATGATGGGTTGAGTCACTTCGCGCTCGTTAGAATCGTCGTTGTAAAGACGGTCAAACAATTCCTGGTCAAAATCTTTCCATTTTTCAAAGGCAAATGACGTGCGGAAAACACCGGGGTTGATGTTTGCGGCAATGAGGGCTGCCTCGATGAGGAATGTACCCGAGCCACACATGGGGTCGATCAATGGAGTCTGACCGTTCCAACCGCTCTTGAGAATAATACCTGCGGCAAGCACTTCGTTGATGGGTGCGTCATTTTGAGCCACGCGGTAGCCACGGCGGTGGAGCGATTCGCCCGACGAGTCGAGTGAGATAGTTACGCGGTCTTCGTCGATGTGAACGTTAATCATTACATCGGCATCTTCGAGACGCACATTGGGGCGCTTGTCGGCACCGAAACGGTCTTTGAAGTGGTCGACGATAGCGTCTTTGATACGGTAGGTGACAAAGCGAGTATGATTGAAAATGTCGGAATAGGCCACGGTGTCGACAACGATTGAATCGTCAACAGTGATAATTTGTGTCCAATCAAATTCTTTGGTCATTTCATAGAGACTGTCGGTGTCGTGAGCTATAAACTTGCAAATAGGTTTGAGAATGCGCAATGCTGTGCGGCAACACAAGTTGGCCTTATAGAGGACCTCTTTGTCGCCTTCAAACGACACGACGCGACGGCCCACTTGAACGTTTTGTGCGCCTATAGCTTTCAATTCGTCGGCAAGAACGTCTTCAAGACCTTGAAGAGTCTTTGCCACCATTTCAAATTGTTCTTTCATTACTGCTTAAATCTTAATATGTTATTTGCCTTTGCTTGTACTAATTTTTCGCCTTCGGCAACATCTTCGGTTACCCAAATGTTACCGCCGATAACGGCGTTGTTGCCAACATTTATGCGACCGAGGATTGAAGCGTTAGAGTAGATGACCACATTGTCGCCGATGATGGGGTGGCGGGGAATGCCTTTGACGGGGTTGCCGTCGTCGTCGGTGTCAAAGCTTTTGGCTCCGAGGGTAACGCCTTGGTAAAGCTTGACATTCTTGCCGATGATGGCTGTTGCTCCGATAACCACACCTGTACCGTGGTCGATAGTGAACGACTCGCCTATAGTTGCACCGGGGTGAATGTCGATACCGGTCTCGCGGTGGGCGTGTTCGCTAATCATGCGCGGAATGATGGGTACTTGCAACTCGATGAGTCGGTGGGCGATGCGATAATTGGCTATGGCGCGAATGGCGGGATAGCAATAGATCACTTCGTCGGTTGATATGGCAGCGGGGTCGCCAAGGTAGGTGGCGCGAACGTCGGTGCCAAGAATTTGTCGCAGTTGCGGGAGCGAGGTGATAAATTCAAGAGCTTTTTCTTCTGCTTGGGGTTTGATGTTGTCGAGGTCGGGTGCTTTTGAGCAATCGACGCTGAAACACAATCCGGCGGTTATCTGATTGACCAAGAGAGAGTACAAGCGTTCGGTGCGAATGCCTGTGTGATATTCGATGTTGAACTTGTTAACATCGCCATAACCAAAGAAACCGGGGAAAAGCAGTGCGCGACACAAATCAACAATCTCTTCGACTGCCTGTTGAGAGGGCAAGGGTTCGCCTTGCCAACGCATGTGGCACACACTCTGCAAATTTTCGGGGCGCGACAGTTCTTTGACTGTTGCGGCAATCTTGTCCTCGCGGTGATTGTTTGATTCCATTGTGTCAAATTTTCAATAATTATGCAAAGTTAAGCCAATCGCGCCAATAAAAAAAGCCGAAAGGCCAAAATAGTCACTAAAAGTGACACTATTTTGAGGGACCTTGCAGTTTGAGTGATTCGACATAGTCGTCAATGCGGTGGAGTTGCTTGGGAATGTCGATGCGTTGTGGGCACGATGAGAGGCATTTTCCGCAGCCGATGCAATGGTTGGCTTGTCGCAATTTGGGCACCGAGCGGTTATATCCCACGAGAAATGCGCGGCGTGCCTGGCGGTAGCGGTCGTGGCTGTTGTCGTCAATGATATTGTCTTCGTTGATGCACTTGTTGTAGTGCCAAAATATGGCGGGAATGTCGATGCCGTAGGGGCATGGCATGCAATATTTGCAGTCGGTGCAAGGGATTGTGGGATAGTCCATCATCATGTCGGCGGTGTGATGGAGAAATTGCAGTTCCTCGTCGGTGAGGGGCTTGAGCGGTGAGTAGGTGCTGATGTTGTCTTGCAAATGCTCCATATAGGTCATTCCGCTCAACACGGTCAGCACATTGGGATATGTTCCGCAGAAACGGAATGCCCACGATGCGATGCTGTTTTGGGGTTCGCGCTGTTTGAATTGTTTGGCAATGTGGTCGGGCACTTTTGCCAATCGGCCACCCAGCAGCGGCTCCATAATCATGACCGGAATGTTGAGTTTGGTGAGTTCGCCATACAGATACTCGGCATCGGTGTTGGCGGTGTTGGTCTGCTTGGCGTGTTGCCAATCAAGATAGTTCATCTGAATGAGTACAAAGTCCCATTTCACCTTGTCGTGAATAGAGAGCATGTAGTCAAACACTTTTATGTCGCCGTGGTATGAAAAACCGAGGTTGCGAATGCGGCCCGCTTTGCGTTCTTCGATAAGAAAGTCGAGCACGCCGTTGTCAAAATATCGTTGTTTGAGCAGTTCCATGCCCGAACCTCCGCCGATGGCGTGGAGCAGATAATAGTCGATGTAGTCAACTTGCAAGTCGGCAAATGATTGTCGATACATCTCAAGCGATGCTTCGCGCGAGTAGTTGTGCATGTTTGACAGTTTGGTCGAGACATAAAATTTGTCTCGAGGGTGTCGTTTGAGGGCTATGCCGGTTGCTTTTTCAGACCACCCTTGCATATACACAGGAGATGTGTCAAACAGGTTTACACCGTGTTCGATAGCATAGTCTATGAGTGTGTTTACGGCGTCTTGGTCAATTACATTTCCGTCGGGAGCAGGAGTTTCAAGTTTTGGCCAGCGCATGCAACCATAACCCAAAATCGAGACTTTGTCGCCAGTTGATTGGTTGGTGCGATAGGTCATACCCTCAGATGATGAGGGCGAGGTTGATGAGGTGGCGCGTTTCATCTCGTCGGTCTTGCAACCCGCCAACGCTGCGGCTGTGGCAGCCGAGCCGATGCCCAATTTTTTCAGGAATTCGCGTCGTGATAACTCTATTTTGCTCATAGTGATTGATGGGTGTTAGATGGTGTGATGAACTTGGTTTCCTTCGACATAAATTGCGCTGAACGGGCGTGCGGGGCACAAATTTTCGCAAGCACCGCAACCGATACATTTCTCGGTGTCAATGGCCGGAATTTGAGGACCGTCGGGCTTTTCGCGGTCGAGAGCAACCATAATGATTGCGCCTGACGGACAACGGCGGGCACAGTTGCCACACGACACGTTGTCGGTGAGCACCACGCAGTTTTCTTTAATCCAGACAGCGCGGCCTATTTGAGTAGATGATTTGTCTTCAACCGTGATTGGACGAATGGCATCGGTGGGGCACACATCGGAGCAGCGTGTGCACTCGGGACGGCAATATCCGCGCTCATATGACATCTCGGGCTGCATGAGTCGCATCAGGTCATCGGACGGGCGCAACACTTGGTTGGGACATGCCGAAATACACAATTGGCAAGTTGTGCAACACTCGCTGAGGTGCTTGATGCTCATTGCTCCGGCAGGAACAATCGGGGTGGCTCGATTGGGTATTTTCTTGTCTTGTATAACAGCGAGTCCGCCGTCAACTTTTTTGTGTTGGGCATTGGCAATTAGAGAAGAGCCGACGATGGCCGATGTGGCAATGAATGTGCGTCGGGCCTTATCGGTGGGTTCTGTGGTGCCTTTAACCGATTTATGGGGTTTGAGACGGTAACTGATGGCTCCTTGCGAACAATTGTCAATGCAGTCCATGCAAGCTACGCAGCGAGAGTAGTCGATGTTGTGATTTTTGGCATCGATGCACGATGCTTTGCACTTGCGAGAGCAGAGTGTACAGCCGTTACACTTTGTGGTGTCAATCACAGGTCGAAAGAGAGAATATTTTGACAACATGCCTAAAACAGTGCCCACCGGACAAATGGTGTTGCACCATGTGCGACCGCTACGCCATGCAAGCACGATGAGGGTAACAAAGGTAACCGCAGCCACGATGATGACGGGCAAACTCTTAAACCACACATCAACTTCATAAAAGGCATAACTATCGGCGCGTTGAGCCATGAATGCCAATAGGTTGTTGCCCCATTGCCATAGCGGAGCAAACAAGCTTGAAGCAATGCGGCCATAGGCGCTATAAGGTGCGATTATCGAGACTAAAGCGGTAAAACCCGAACAAAGTCCGAGTCCAAACAAAAATAGGAATATTGCGCGTAACAATACTTTGTTTTTGGTGTATTTGAAACGCGCTTTTTTCTTTTTGCGACGGCTGCTGAACCACGAAACGATGTCTTGCATCACCCCCAAAGGACAAATAATCGAGCAGTAAACACGGCCCATAACAAGGGTTAGCACTATCAATGCAATGATGACCACAAAGTTTAGGGCCATCAAGGCGGGAAGAAATTGAATGTCGGCCAACCATCCAAACCATGTGTGGATCGTGCCGGTGAAGTCGAGGAATAACAGTGTTATTGCCACAAATGCTATTATAGCAAGCGTGATTCTGATTTTGCGGAGCATGATGATTCTAAATATGCGGGGTGTTTCAACCCGTTGTTAGTCACGCAAATTTAGTTATTTTTTCTTACTCCCAAGATGTTTTTGTGTAAAATAATGGCAGTGGTCAAGTAGATGGCACATAAAATCCACAAAGCGATTAGTTGCCACATGTTTTGTTGCAAAGTTGCTCCGTCGGAGTTTATGCGCGTAAAGGCGTTTACTGCCCATGTCGAGGGTATGATGTCGCCCAATGCAATCCAAAAGTGTCCCATGGCATAGCGTGGCCATGTGATGCCCGATAAGAATAGGAACAGCAACGATGTGAAGACTACGACAATCATTGATGTTTCGCGTTGTCGCACAAGTGGTTGCAGTGTCATGCCCATAAATATCGCGGCAAATGTAAACGGAACGACCATGGGGCCCCATTGACTAATGCTGCCAGCGCGAGGAAGGTCAAAAATTATGGGCACGAAGTGCAGCATGTAAACAATGAGCGGAATGTAGATGGTGAAGTAGCACAAAGATTTACCTAAAACTGTAATTGCAGCAGGCGCATTGACCGCCATTGGGTCAATACCGTTGTTGGCCCGGCGCCGTTCGTATGCCCCACCGCCTAACATTGTGATGCCAAGTACTAAACTTTGCTGAATGATGAGTATGAGCAGTCCGGGAATGACAAACGAGGCAAACCCTTCGGCCGGGTTGCCTATTATGACTGCCTGATTGGCAACGGGAGAAGAGTCGGTGTCGATGATTTGCTGCTGAATTTCGGTGTCGCTTGCGAGAGACAAGTCGGTCAGCGCGGCAAGAAATGCGCGATAGCGAATGAGCAGGCTCATGTCGCAATAAAATTGCACTTTTGACTGCTTTTCTCTGTTGATGTTGAGGTCATAATTGGTGGGAATGAGCATGATACCGTAACAGCCTTTTTCGTTCATACATCTTCTTGCGTCTTCGATGTCGGCGGCATATCCCACTATTTTGATTGCCGATGTGGCGTCGGCCATTTCGGCCAATTGGCGGCTGCGTTGTGTGCGGCAATCGTCAACAATCACCACGGGCAAATCGTGCACCACCTCGGGGTTGTAGATGAGGGTATAGACCAGCGGATAAACAGTGGGCAATAGCAAGAAGAAAATGAGCACGCCTTCGTCACGCAACACAAGGCTAAACTCGCGCTGCCACACACGATAAAGAGTGTCAAACCAGTGACGGATAGTTTTCATAGCCTACGGAATATAAATAGGGTTGGATAAGCGCTGTTTCAGTCGCCACACGAGCATGGCGGCTACCAACGGAAACGCCAAGAGTGCGACAAAGTGAATGCGGCTATAATAGATGTCGATGCCGTTGAGGGCTTGGTCGATATAGATGAGAAAATAGTGGCGCAAGGGTATGATGTGGCTGAAAATGCCGATTGAGCCATACATGCTCTCAACGGGAAAAGACAGCCCGGCTATTGAAAACGACAATATGCCGAAGAGTGACACTATGCTCAACGATAGTCGCAGATTGGGAACAATGCAACACACTGTCAGTGCAAATGCCTGGCAAGCCACTATAAGCAATGTCATTGCGGTAATCATTGTCAATGCGTTGCAGTTGAGTGGAAAATGGGAATAACTCCACAAAAGTGACTGAATGAATGTGCCCACGATGATGAAGACGGCAGTTTGGGGTAACAGTTTGCCTAACAGCGCTATGTAAATGTTGTCATTGGCAGTCAAGAGCCATTGTCGTGATGTGTGTTGCTTGATTTCGATGCACACAGAGTAGGCCGTTATCATCATTACCATAAGGGCGATTAGTCCCGGAATGAATGAATTGCACAGATAGATGGCATAGTTGGTCCACGGATTGCCAATCGGGTGGTCTTGAATGACTATTGGTTGCAACATCGACTCGACCTGTCGCTCGTCTATACCCACATTGAGCAAGGTGGTTTTTACAACAGCTCCCGAGGTTGACACGGCTATGGTTTTGAATCCCTTGTAGGTCAATGTGCCGGGAATATAGTATGCCATATTGCAGTAATATGAGAGTGTTGGTGTGAGTCCGGAGATGGTGTGTTGCTCAAAGTCGTCGGGAATGAGAAAAAAGCCGTAAATCTCGCCACTGTTCATCATGTCAATGGCTTGCGAGTAACTGTCGGCAGTGTGGCTGATGTTGATTGTTGACATTGCGTTGAGGTTGCGACCTATTTCGCGCGACATTGACGAATTGTCGAGGTCAACAATGGCGGTGGGGGTGCGATCGGGCAATCCGGGGCCAAGTAACGACAAGAAAAACAGTGACATGGTCAGCGGAATCACAAGTATGGTAACGACATAAACAGGTTGGCGGCACATTTGTCGCAACTGTCGGTTAATGACGGCTATGAGCGAATCACATTTCATTGTTGAGGGGTGTAGATGACGGTCATTCCGGGGCGCAGAGCTGGCATAAACGTTACGGGACGTGCTTTGATTTGGAATGTTCGGCTATCCCATTCGCCGTTGGGTTTGGTGGCACGCCAAATGGCATAGGTGCCACGATCTTTGGAGTAAAAAACGGTGGCTTGCGTTTCCATTTTGCCGAGAGCAGGAATCATTATCGTGATTTCTTTGCCGATGGGTAAATCGTTCAGCAGTTCTTCGCGCACATTAAATGACACCCAGGTATCATCGGTTTTGAGCAGATTCATAATGGGCGCTCCGGTGGCTACCAGTTCGCCAATGTTGGGGTAGATTTCATCAATCTCGCCGTCGCACGGGGCTGTGAGATATTGGTCTTGCAAAATCGATTCAACCTCTTTGACACTGCCTTGTGCGGCTGTTTTCATTGCAGCGGCACTTGCTTTGTCTTCTTGTTGCGGACCGGCAATGGCGAGTTCATACTGGCTGCGGGCGGCTTTTTCGGCTGCCGTGGCGACATTTAATGCGGCTTGTGCCTCATCGCGTTTTTGTGCCGAAATCACATTTTGTTCATACAGATTTTGCATTCGGTCAAAAGTTTTTTGAGCGATGTCGCGGGCTGCGATAGCCTCTTGCCACAGTTGGTAGGCTGACTGAATAATCTGAGAGCGGGTACCGTTGTCAATCTTGGCGTTCTGTGCCGCGGCAGCTGCCTCAACGCCTTGAGCTTGCATGAGTTTGGCCTCGAGCAATGACGAGTGAATGTGAACAAGAGTGTCGCCGGCGCTTACCCTATCACCCTCGGTGACATATAGTTGTGATACGCGTCCGGGAAGCATGCCCGAAATTCTTATGGAGGTGGCTTCGGCCTGGCCTTGCACAAAATCGTCGGGCGATTTCACTAACACTAAACCGACAATGGCAAGTAGGATGATGGCTGCGATAATGATGCCGAGCGATATCATTAGCGAGCGTTCTTCTTTTGTTGTTTCGGTTGACATAATATGGTCGTTTAGAGGGATTATTCGATATTGAGTTGTCCGGTGACTTTTGACAGATACACCTCACATAGCCTCAACTCAATTGATGCGTCAATGTTTTCGCTACAGGCTTTGAGCCAAGATGTTTGGGCCGCCATCACATTGTCAACAGAAATCATGCCCTCTTTGAACGATGCGTTTGCGATGCGCAGATTTTCTCTGGCGCTTTCAAGGTTGGCAGTAGTGGCATGAAGGGTTTTCATAGCCTCGCGGGTCTTGAAAACGGCTTGCGACACTTGCAGTGCCACTTTGTCGCGGGCATCGGCAAGGGTTATGCGACTAATGGTTTCGTCGGCTTTGGCCATGCGATATTTGTAGTAGTTTCCACCCCAATGCCAAATGGGGATTGAGAGGGTTGCCCCTACCGAAAATGCTCCGTCAAACTCGGTTTTGTAGCCGTTAAACATGTTGGGGTTGCTGAAATTGTATGCACCGATAACGGCAATATTGGGCAGCATTGATGCGCGGGCTATGCGCGATTTTTGCTCGCTTACTTTTGTGGCCAATAGCAGTGCTTGCAGGTCGTGGCGCGAGTCATATACAGTATTGAGGTCATAGGTAGTGCGCACGGGCGAAACTGCCGATTGGGGCTTGTCCTCGTCGGCAAGCGGCATAGGATTGTCAATGGGTAGTCCGCACAGTTGGGCAAGTGCCATGCGCGAGAGTGAGACGGCGTTTTCCACTTTTATCAGGTCAACTCGCGCCTCGTTTAGCCTTACGCCCACACTCAACAGATCGCTATGGGTGGCAACGCCTTGGTCATACATAATGTCGACATTATTGTAGAGAGTGTCAAGCAGATTGACATAACTATGGGCGAGTCGCAGTTTGGCTTTGAGCGAAACCACTTGCCAATAGTTGGCATCAACGGCATATACAATGTCTTCGGCTTGTGCTTGGTGGAGTTGTGAGGCTATGTTTTCGGCATAGCGGG
>JAFPCM010000105.1 GCA_017390185.1 Muribaculaceae bacterium | reverse complement strand
TATGAGATTGGGATATAATCGTTCCATATTAGTCTGATGCAAATGTGTGAAGTTTTTGTTATAACATGCAAAGATAGGAAAATTCTCCCAAAAAAGTCCCTCTCACCGCCCATAAACCGCTAACTACAAGAAAAATGTTTGCGAGAAAGGAAGGCTTTTGAGATTAGGTATTAAATTGCACGGGAAATAATAAAGGTTGTATCTGTCAATTTGATACAACCTTTTGTCTTATGTGAGATATTCTTAGAATAGGTTTATGAATATTCTACAAATGGTAGCCGAAAGGGCCTACGATTCTTTGGGGGTTACTTTTGGGTTGCAGAGTTCGGGGCATTGGAGTTCGCCACGAGAGAAACTGCGGTAGGTATCAAATTCGATTTCAACCTCGGGCTCTTGCAACTGAGTTGTGTGGTCAAGGGGGAAGCTGATGTATTTGATTGTGAGTCCGCGGTCAAGCCACTGCTGCTCATAGAATGTTTTGATCTCGAGAATGTCGCTTACATAGTCAGAGTGATACAAGTCGTTGGTGTCAACAATTGTTGGGAGTTGGTTCAACTCGGCCATGAGGTGAGTGTAGGTGTAAAGAAACGGACTGTCGGTTTTGAGATGAACGATGCCGTTGTCTTTCAACACTTCGCGGTATAGGTCAAGGAAACGTGTGCCGGTTAGGCGTTTACGCACCTTTTTCATTTGTGGGTCGGGGAATGTAATCCAAATTTCAGCAACTTCGTTTGCTGCGAAAAAATTGGGCAACAACTCGATGTTAGTGCGCAAGAAAGCCACATTTTTGAGTCCTTCGTTGCGTGCTTGCGACGCTCCGGTCCACATGCGTGCGCCCTTGATGTCGATGCCTATGAAGTTTTTGTCGGGGAATTTGCGAGCGAGTCCCACAGCATATTCGCCTTTGCCGCATCCGAGCTCAAGGACAATGGGATTATCGTTGTTGAAGAAGTCTTTATGCCAATTTCCTTTCAAAGGGAAACCTTGTTCTTTGAGTACGGCAAATGGATATTGAAACACAAAGTCGATGGTTTCCATATCCTTGAATTTGCGCAATTTGTTTTTGCCCATAGTGAGTAGTTTTATTAGCGGCGTGAAAGTTTGAACGACGCTGTGGTCGAGTTGTCGAGAATCACTTTTATAATATAAATGTTATTGCCCCAGGCCGATGTGTCGATAGTGATGTTGTCGCTATTGGGTTGCACAATGGCATATTGTCGTCCCCAAGAGTCATAGACACTTGCAAGGGCAATGTTGTGGTCGGCTGTGATGATGAGAATGGTGTTTGCAAAGCGGGCATTGACTGCATTGCTGTCGGCAATGGTGTTGTCGGTTCCCACTGTTACCGAGATGTTAAAGTCGCTCCATTGGTCGGCAGCTGCAAATGCATTGCATGTTTCGGCATTGACATATAATGTTGCTTTGCTTTGGTCGACATTTTTCCACACATCTTGGCCCAAACGCGGAACTGTGTAGTGGTTGTGGGCATAAACACTTGTGAGCGACACCCAATTTTCAAATGCGTTGCTGCCGATAGAGTCAATGCTTTCGGGCAGGATAATATCGGCAATGTGGCTCATGCCCATCAATGCATAGTCGCCGATGGTGGTGATATTGTCGTGGAGCAATTTGTCGGTTTGCAACGAGGTGTTGCCTTTGTGGGCAAACTGCTCGATAGTTGAGCATGATGCAGGGGTGTTGTAGGTTGCGAGATTGGGGCAGTCAAAGAATGCCGCTTGGCCAATGGTGACGATATTGTCGTTGAGGGTTGCTGAGCGAAGGTTATCGCAGTTGGCAAATGCCCATTGACCGATTTTGCGCACATTGGTGTTTGTGAGGTCGATTGACTCAACGCCAGAATTATAAAATGCTCTGTCGCCGATTTGCGATAATGTAGAAGGGAATTTGACTGTTGTCAGCGAGCTGCAACCTGCAAAAGATTCGTTGCCGATTATTGATAACACCGAGGGTAAAGAAACAGACGCGAGGTTTTTGCAGTTTTTGAAAACGGCTTTGTTTATCACGTCGGCAGCATTGCCAATAACAACACTGTTGAGGTTGTCGCAGTCCATAAATGCGTAATCGCGAATGATTTCACATTTGATTTCTACCGAGGTGAGTGAGTCGCAGTTGACAAACGCGCTGTTGCCGATTATTTCGAGCGATGCGGGCAAATTGATGGTCTTGATGGGAGTGCCCAACAATGCACCTTCGCCAATCTCCATGAGGTTGAGAGGTAGCATGAGCTGGCTGATGTTTGTGCCTGCCAATGCATATTCGGGCAAGGTGTTTGCCTTGAAGTCGGTGCGGCCGGTAATGATCGGGTCGCCGTGATATGCCTCGATTGATGCCTCAGAGAGGTCGAGGGTTGTGAGGGCTGTCATTTCCTTTGAAATGAAGTCAAAGTCGGCGGCATTAATTGTTCCTGAAACTTTGAGTGATGTGGCATCGGTGTCGTTGCCAACGGCTTGGCCGAGTGAGCCTGAAGTGCACACAATATCGGCTGCACTGGCTTGTGTTGCCAGTGTGATTATGATTGAAATAATGCTTAAAAATCGGCGCATAATTATCGCAAATTAGTTTAACATACAAAGATAGTGTAAATCGGTGGCAATGGCAATACCTACGGCCCAATTTTTACAAAAGCAAAGTCCCCCGACCTCAACAAGAGACCGGGGGACTATCGGGTAGCGAGTCGTTTGTCGGCTCGCATGAAATTTAATCAAGATTATTTCTTGATAACAGGGTAGGTGGCAACACCGCCGTTTGCTACAACTTTGAGGATGTAAACGCCTGCGGGGAGGTTAGCCACATTGATTGCCTTGGGCGAGCCGGCAGCAACTTGAGCCGATTCGTTGTAAAGCAAAGCACCGTTTTCGCCATAGACGCTGTAAGTAGCATTTTCGCAGTCGAAATCACAAGTTACATAGAGAGTTTCAACAACGGGGTTGGGATAAACGCCAACTTGTGCGTTGATAGAAACGCCTTCGATACCAGAGTATTCAGTAACATTTATTTCAAGTAACGCAGTTGCCGAAGCGCCTGTGGGGTCGGTTGCAGTGATGCTCACATATACTTTGCCCACTTTGTCGCCGGCAAAGATTGCGTTGTTGCCCGAGATGAATGTCGACACAATGCCGTCAACCGAGTATTTCAACGAGTAAGAGAGGTCATCGCCATCAGGATCAGTGAAGTAGTCGGCAAACGAGATGATGTCGCTTGTTTGACTCTGCATGATTGTAATGGGAGCAACTTCGGCTGCAACGGGTGCACGGTTGGTGTGGATTACTGTGTAACGCACTTGTGCTTGAGATTCGTTGTTCAATGAGTCGGTAGCAGTGAGTGTGAAATTGTAGTCACCAGCCGATTCAAATGCGGGGGTGATGGCAACAGCAACATTAACGCCGGCGTTAGCACCGCTCACTTTGTAGCTGCCGTCTTCGTTGGCTGTGATGGTAGCTTCGCCACCAGCAGCAGTAACGCTTGCGATAACCGACATTTTGCCAGCATCGTCGAGGCGAACTGTAAAGTCGTCGCCTTCGGTATCGATAACGGTTGTGTTAACGGTAGTCAACGAGCCTTCTTGAGCAAGAATTAATTCGGTGGGGGTTGAGATAACCGGTGCCGAGTTCTTGTCAAGGTAGATGGGGAAGTTGATGTAGGGCTGCATGGGATCGTTGCTCTTGATGATGAGCATTGCCTTGTTGCCTTTGTCAACGGGGGCATTAACAGAATTGAGTTCAAACTTGACATTGAGTGATTGACCGGGAGCGATTGTGCCGGCTTTTTCATCGTCGGCATTGAGCATTCTAACCCAGCCTGAACCTTCAACAGTTTCAAGACAAGTCATAATGTAACCACAAGAGCCTACTTGGTCTTTGAACATTGTTGCCATGTCAAACCATCCGTAACCTTCAACCCAACCCATATAACGGTTGCTTACCACGCTTTCTTCTTTCAAACAGATGTAAGCGGGATATTCAACACCAACAGGGTAGGTGACAACTACATAGAAGTTTTGGCCTGCGCTCATGTAAACTGCACGGTCAAGAGGAATGATGATATAATCTGCATTCCTCATTTGGTCGATATGGTATGAACCTGAGCCCAATACTTGGCCGTTTTCATAGTCTTCGCCATTGATGATTTCAACTTTGACGTCTACGT
>JAFPCM010000104.1 GCA_017390185.1 Muribaculaceae bacterium | reverse complement strand
TTACTTAAAAATGCTAATATGAGCAACCCACGCAAAAATAATATTTCTGATAATGAGCAACTCTCACTCAATTTTGGTTACTTCGACATCGTCCCCCCCAAAAAAAATGCTCCTCTGCCACGCTTGCAAATTTGGAATAAGGTAACTAACTTTGTAGTGGGAAAGACTTGCTTGAACTTGGAATTGGCGTCGTTTCTATACGATTTGCGCCAAGAAGAGCGGGTCTTTTCTTTTTTCTATCCTTTTTAACCTATCCCATAGCGCCCCAGGAGCCGCGGTCGAGGTTGCGGTAGTTGATGGCTTCGCGCAGATGGTGGGGTTTTATGTCTTGGCTGCCGTCGAGGTCGGCGATGGTGCGAGCCACTTTCAATATGCGGTCATAGGCGCGTGCGCTCATGTCCAATCGGGTCATGGCATCTTGCAATATGCGCAATCCTTCGGCATCGGGTGTGGCATATCGCTTGATGAGTCGCGACGACATCTGCGCATTGCAATAAACATCTTTTTCGTCGGCAAAACGGGCCGTTTGTCGCGCTCGGGCAGCCACTACGCGCTCTCGAATTGATGCGCTGCTCTCGCCGTCGGCAGCCGATGATATTTCTTCGAACGGGACAGGCAAAATCTCGACCTGCAAATCAATGCGGTCAAGTAGCGGACCCGAGATGCGATTCAGATATTTCTGCACCTGACCGGGACCACACATACAGTTTTTGGTGGGGTGGTTGTAATATCCACACGGACATGGATTCATTGACGCCATGAGCATAAATCCCGCAGGATAATCAATGGAATATTTGGCGCGAGAGATTGAGATGTGGCGATCTTCGAGCGGCTGACGCATCACTTCAAGCACTTGACGGCTAAACTCGGGAAACTCGTCGAGAAACAACACTCCGTTGTGGGCCAAAGATATTTCGCCGGGCATGGGGTTGGTTCCGCCACCCACAAGTGCTACAGGCGAAATTGTGTGGTGGGGCGAGCGAAACGGTCGCGAGGTCATCAACATCGACCCGCGCTGCAATTTGCCTGCCACAGAGTGAATCTTGGTGGTTTCTAACGCTTCTTGCAATGTCAACGGTGGCAATATCGATGGCAAACGCTTTGCCATCATCGATTTACCGGCCCCGGGAGGGCCAACGAGCAATATATTGTGACCGCCGGCACACGCCACTTCAAGTGCGCGTTTCACATTTTCCTGACCTTTCACTTCTGAGAAATCGCAGTCAAACAAATCGACGGCTTTGCTAAATTCCTCACGGGTGTTGACAACTGTGGGTTGCAGTATCGTTGTTTGGTTGAAAAATCCCACCACTTGTGCGAGATTGTCAACGCCATAAACTTCAAGATTATTGACCACGGCAGCCTCGGTGACATTGGCCGAGGGCACTATCATGCCCTTAAAGCCCATTTCGCGAGCCTTGATGGCCATTGGCAACACGCCTTTAATGGGCAATACAGAGCCGTCAAGCGACAGTTCGCCCATAATCATATATTTGCTTAACTCGTCGTTTTTAAGTTTCTCATCGGCTGCCAAAATACCTATCGCTATGGGAAGGTCATAGGCCGCACCTTCTTTCTTGACATCGGCGGGCGACATGTTGACCACAACTTTGCGACGCGGAAAATCGAGTGCCGACTGTTTCATGGCCGACTGCACACGCTGATGACTTTCTTTTACGGCTGTGTCGGGCAAGCCTACGATGCAAAACGAGATGCCGTTTTCGACCACAACCTCTATGGTCACGGCCAACGCATCAATGCCATAAACGGCAGCCCCATAAACCTTGACGAGCATATCTATCGTGTTTTTATTGTTTCTTTACTGTTAATGAGTCTATCACAGCAGTGGCACGAGCCATTGATGAGCCGCGAAACACTTGAGTGCCGGTAGAGTCGGTAACGACAAAATAGGGTGTGCGCGGAATTGCCAATCGGTCAACGCCTTTGGCCTCAACGCCTCCCAAAGCCCAACATTGATTCCACTTAGCATCGTCTTCCTTTATTGCCTTTTTCCATGCCACAGTGTCGGGCGCAAAAGCCACATCTACCACATTGAGTTTTTTCTCACGATCGGCCGAGTGCCACTCACGCAATCGCGCCACCAACGAGTCGCGCTCGGTTGTGCTTGTCTCACTAAATGCCAGCACCGACACCGATGTCAGCTTGGGATTGAACACATAGATGGTGTCACCCTTGCTGAAAAGATTTATCGGACTGACTGTTCCCTGGGCTTTTTCGCTATTAAACTTGGCAAGCATTTCCTGATATGCGCCAATCAAGTATCGTGGACGAGCCTCGGGAGCAATCATATGCAGCAACGAGTCGGCCATTAATTCGTTGTCGATAGCATCATACTCGGTGAGCATCAACACGGTCGAGAGCATGTCTTGAGGATGGTCAACCACATATTTTTGGATCACACTATTGCGCAAAGCCGGGTTGCCCGAGGCGAGTGCATCGCGATTTTCGGCAAGGAATTTACCCCACTCATGCGACACATCGTTACCCTCAAACTCCACATTATAGCGACCACCTTTGTCGAGAATACAGTCAACTGTTTGTCCGTTCTGCACCATCAACATTGCCAACAACACCTTGTCGGTCGAATATATTTCCACGATTGTTGGCTCTTCGGAATATCCGACAAACGAAAATTTGCCGTCAAGCAAAATTGTGTTTTGACATCTCACCGCATCGTTGGCATAGTAGTATATCCACAAATTTTGAGTGCCAAGTCCGTTAATCGTTCCCGCAACGCGAAACTCGGAACTGTCGCCACAGGCGGCAAGCACCATGACACACAATAAACTAAATAAAAATGCTATCTTTTTCACTTTGAATAATGTTATATGCACAAAGTTAATTATATATCCTCACCCAAACAAATAATATGCCTTATATCACATTTCTGACCACCCACCACACGACAATGAATATGGCTGTGCCCCATATCACATAACTCGAATTGAGGGCATTGTAATAGCGCGGAGCGCGCTGCGGGCCCAACAACTCGGCAACAAACAGCGCTATCAGCAACGGCACCAACACAATCAGCGCCGCATTGAGATGCCACACGGCGGCAATGTCGCCATGCAACAGCGCATGCAACGCTCGCTGAGAGCCGCAACCGGGACATTCAAAGCCTGTAACTGACAAAAACGGACAGCGTGGAAAATACCGGTTAGTTGGGTCGAAATAGAAATATATACACAAAATGGTGAGGACAAACACAATGCCTGCCATCACCATTAAACGTTTGCGTCGGAGCATCATAACAATGACATCACCACCGAGAAGGGCTGATAAATCAAGCCCAATACAAATGCAAGTATAAGCCACAATTCGGTTTTTGAAGATGCCTTTTTGGCTCCCTCAATGTCACCTGCATTATATTTTGTCTTTACTTGTGAAGAATAAATCAATGAAATAACGCCCAAGGGAACGCAACACATCACTGTCACAAGCACCGTCCACACAAGATAATTGGGAGGACACGGCTCGGCAGGCGCAGTTTCTTGCAAGGGTTGCGGTTGCGATTGGGGCTCTTCGACCTTTGGCGCAGGCTCAAGAACGGGCTCCTGAACAGGCTCTTCAACGGTTTGCTCGGGTTGGGGCTGAGGCTCGGTTTCGACACATTCTTCATAATCGTCACCAAACAAATGCGCCAATTCGGGCAAATTAGCAGCCTTGTCCCAATCGGGCATGCCGGGATGCCACACAAGCATATCGGCCGACGGATTGAGTGCAATCACCTCGTCAAGCGACATGGGACCCACTTGATTGTTATTGATACTTACCCAATATTCCATTAGCTTTAGTTTTTTAGAAATACTTTATTTCTGAGCCGATAATATCTGACAATAAATTGTTAGCCAAACGACTTGCACCAATACGGAAATACTCGTTGGTGAGCCATTTCTCACCAAGCACCTCTTTGATGATAGTGTAATAAGCCACGGCATCGTCGGTGGTGGCAACACCGCCCGAAGCCTTGAAGCCCACCATGCGGCCAGTCTTTTCATAATAGTCTTTGATGCACGATGCCATAACATAGGCTGCTTCAAGTGAAGCACCGGGATAACCCTTGCCAGTTGATGTTTTGAGGAAGTCGGCTCCCGAATAGAGCGACAAC
>JAFPCM010000103.1 GCA_017390185.1 Muribaculaceae bacterium | reverse complement strand
GAAATAGAGGCTACCGGCATTCCCAGCCTCAAGATTGGCTACAATAATGTGTTTGGCTACTATATCGAGGTTACAAACACCCACAAAGATAAAGTTCCCGAGGAGTGGATTCGCAAGCAAACACTTGTCAATGCCGAGCGTTACATCACTCAGGAATTGAAAGAATATGAAGAAAAAATTCTCGGTGCGCAAGAAAAGATTGCGATAATCGAGACGCGATTATATAATGACCTTGTGAGCCGATTGGCCGAATACATTCCGGCTATTCAGCTTGATGCCGCTTTGATTGCCCGCTTAGACTGTTTGGTGGCGTTCACTCGCGTGGCAATGGAAAACCACTATAATCGTCCGGTAGTTGATGATTCGCTTTCGCTTGAAATAGTCGAAGGTCGTCACCCTGTGATTGAAAAACAGTTGCCTCCTGGCGAGCCCTACATCACCAACTCGGTGTCGCTTGCCAATAACGGCACGCAGATAATGATGATTACCGGACCGAATATGTCGGGTAAGTCGGCATTGTTGCGACAAACAGCATTGAATGTGCTGATGGCGCAAATTGGCTGTTATGTGGCTGCAGATAGCGCGCGCATCGGCATTGTAGACAAGATATTCACTCGTGTGGGTGCGTCAGACAACATCTCGCTCGGCGAGTCTACATTTATGGTTGAGATGAACGAA
This sequence comes from Muribaculaceae bacterium, assembly GCA_017390185.1. GTDB lineage: Bacteria > Bacteroidota > Bacteroidia > Bacteroidales > Muribaculaceae > RGIG4079. Next base: position 6,997 of record JAFPCM010000103.1, on the reverse strand, counting down.
GCCGCTTCAATTCTCAACAACATGAGCGAACGCAGTTTGATACTCTTTGATGAATTGGGCCGCGGTACATCAACCTACGACGGTATTTCTATCGCATGGGCTATTGTAGAGCACATTCACGAGTATGGCACTGCCCACCCCAAGACATTGTTTGCCACACACTATCACGAACTCAACGAGATGGAGAGCACCTACTCTCGCGTGGTAAATTATAACGTGTCGGTAAAAGAAATCAACGGCAAAGTGGTGTTTTTGCGCAAACTTGCCCGCGGTGGTAGTGAGCACAGTTTCGGTATTCATGTTGCAAAACTGGCCGGTATGCCGCCTGCCATCGTGCAGCGTGCCGACCAGGTGTTGCATCAACTCGAAAGCACAAATCGCAAAGATGGCGTCATTGCCGAGAAAAATCTCGGAGCGGTGGCCGAAAGCAACAACGGAATGCAGTTGTCGTTCTTCCAACTTGACGACCCTGTGTTGAGTCAGGTGCGCGACGAGATTCTTGACCTTGACATCAATAATCTCACGCCCATGTCGGCATTAAATAAGTTGCACGATATCAAGAAAATCATTACCGGCCGCGATTGATATAGTTGGTTTGGTACGGAATTTGTTGTATATTTGTGATATAAAACGATAAAGAAACAAACAAAAAACAATAACAATATGGAAAAAATTGAACTTGGTAAATATGTAGAACTCGGCTACGACCTTTATGAAGTAGCTGCTGACGGCACTCAAAAATTGGTGCATCAAACCGATGTAAACGATCCCGAACGCTTTGTTTATGGCGTAACTCCCGGTATGATTGTACCCCTCGAAAAGGCAGTTTGCGGTCTTGAAGTAGGTGGCGAGTTTGACATTATCGTTAAATGTGAAGAAGCATTTGGTCCACAAGACCCCGACCAAATCGCAGAACTCGAACGTGACATCTTTGTTGTTGACGGCAAATTTGATGAAACTCAAATCAAGCCCGGTGCAATTGTGCCCATGATGACAGCCGACGGCTATCGCATTAACGGTCTTGTGACAGCTGTTAGCCTCACACATGTGACAATGGACTTCAACCACCCCTTGGCAGGCAAAGATGTGAGATTTGCTGGTAAAATCCTCACAGTTCGCGATGCTACACCCGAAGAATTGAATCCTTCACACGGTTGCGGCTGTGGCTGCCACGGAGATTGTGAAGGCGGTTGCGACGATGGTTGCGGCTGTGGTGAAGACGACCACTGTGGTTGTGGCGGTTGCCATTAATAACGATATTTAAGCGATAGTCCGATGACAAAGTCAGTATGTGTCTATTGCGCATCAAGTTCCCGAGTTGACGCCCGATATCTTGAGGCGGCCAGGGAACTTGGTTGTATTCTTGCCCAAGTAGGTGTGAGCGTGGTGTGTGGTGCTGGACGAGCCGGACTGATGGGTGCGCTGATTGATGGAGCTATTGAGAACAATGGCGAAACTATTGGCGTGATACCGCAGTTTATGGTTGATAACGGATGGCATCACAAAGGTCTTACCCGAATGGAGGTGACTGACTCGATGCACACCCGCAAACAGCTGATGGCCCGCTTGTCACATGCTGCAATAGCGATGCCAGGCGGCTGTGGAACGCTCGAGGAATTGCTCGAGATCATCACATGGCGTCAGTTGGGCTTGTTTCATGGCAACATAGTAATACTTAACATCGGCGGATATTATAATCCGTTGTTGCAAATGCTTGACAACGCATTGCAGCAAGGATTTATGAAAGACGAGCATGCACGATTGTGGACAGTGGCATCAACGCCCCAGGAGGCCGTTGAGCAGGCATTGCAACACAGTGAAGTGTTTGCCGCACAAGATAAATACTGATTTTATTCCCGATTAAACTAATGAATTCATCGACAACACATAACACTCTCTTTTCACAACCGGCAACATTGTCGGTTGTCGAATTGAGTCGCGAAGGCGATGCTCCAGTGGCCTATAATGAGCCCGACTTGAGTGTAACCTCGCGTGCGGGATATGTCGACGGCCGAGTTGGCGATGAACTGCAATCGATGCCGGCCAATGACAGCGGAGTCATAGCCTTGGTGGTAGTGACATTTCTCGTCGCACTATTCGGGTTGCGTCATTCGTCGCGATTGTTTCGCTCATTTGCCCAAGACTTGTGGTCGACCCGCCGACGCGAAAATGCGTTTGACGATCACACAACGAGCGACTCGCAAGTGGTGATGGCCATGTTGTTTCAGAGTTGTGTTTATCAGGGATTGCTATTGTTTCTCCACTTAGACTCGATTGTAGATTGTGCCGTCGGGTCGATATTCGGGGCTGCTATGGCAGTTGTGGGAGTGATGGTGGCATTTTATTTGGCGCAGTTGGTGGCGATAGCCGTTGTCGGTCATGTGTTCAGCGACAAGATAGGAGCTGTGCAATGGATAAAAGGATTCAATGCATCGCAGATATTATTGGGCTTTGCGATAGCCGTGCCGACGCTGATAGCGCTGTTTTATCCCGAGACAATAAATGTCATGTGGGTTTTGGGAGTTTTTCTCTATTTCGTTGCACGTGTGATATTTATTTGCAAGGGTTTTAGAATTTTTTACCACAATTTTGGCTCTTTGCTTTATTTTATTTTGTACCTTTGCACCCTGGAAATCATACCAGTAATTTTGGTCTATTCTGTGACCCGATTTTTGGTAGATTTGTTGCAATAAAAAATAAACAAGTAGAGAGTGAAAGTAAACAAAATTCTAGTTTCTCAACCGAAACCTGCATCTGAGAAATCGCCTTATTACGATATCGCCGACAAATATGGCGTAGAAGTCGTATTCCGTCCTTTTATCAAAGTCGAAGGTTTGACAGCAAAAGAGTTTCGTCAAGCCAAGGTTTCGATTGCCGATTTTACAGCGGTAATCTTTACAGCACGCACAGCAATTGACCATTTCTTCCGTTTGGCCGAAGAGACTCGTGTAACTATTCCCGACACGATGAAATATTTCTGTACAACCGAGGCAATCGCATTGTACTTGCAGAAATACACCATCTATCGCAAACGCAAGATATTCCATGGCAAGACAGGTAAAATCGAAGAATTGTTGCCTTTCTTGGTGAAGCATTCAAAAGAAAAATTCTTGTATGCAATCTCTGATGTTAGCAAGAAAGATGATGATGCAATCTTGGTGCAAAACAAGATCAACTACACCAAGGCTGTCATGTATCGCACCGTGAGCAACGACTTTGCTCCCGATGAGCCATTTGACTATGATATGCTCATTTTCTTCAGTCCTTCGGGAATCGCATCATTGCTTAAAAACTTCCCCGAGTTTGAACAAGGTGATATCAAGATCGGCTGTTTTGGCGCAACAACAGCTCAGGCTGTGAAAGATGTCGGATTGCGACTCGATATTGAAGCACCCAATCCTAAGGCTCCTTCAATGACAGCAGCATTAGATGCCTACTTGAAAGAAAACCAAGAATAAAGGTTGCTCTTAAGCAAAAACTGATATAACACCTTGCCAGTTCCGATAAAAATGATTAAACTTGCAAGGTGTTTTTTTATACTCCGAAAAATTGACAAACAATCGATTATATAAGAAAGAGAAACTGTGTGGCACAATTGCCATCGACACGCTGTTTACGCGAGGCGAGAGCCAAGTGGCAACGGCCTATCCTTTGCGTGCGGTGTGGCGTGAAAACGATCGCCGCGAGTTGAAGAATGTGCAGTTTCTTGTTTCGGTACCCAAAAAGCGTTTCAAGCATGCCGTTGACCGTGTGAAATTGCGCCGTCGCATTCGTGAGGCCTACCGGCTCAACCGTGCCGAGCTTGAATTGCCCGAGGGCAAGGCTGTTGATGTGGCATTCATTTATCTTGGCGACAAGATAGCCAAGTATGATGACATAGAGCACGCCATGAAAAAAGCCCTTGGCAAGATAACCCTTGCGTTAACCCCACCTGTAACTGCAGGCGATGAAACAGATAATTAGTTTCATATTAATATTGCCCATACGCTTTTATCAGCGGTGTATCTCGCCGATGTTTCCGCCGGCATGCCGCTATACTCCCACATGTAGTCAATATGCAGTAGAGGCAATCAAAAAGCACGGACCGATAAAAGGTCTGTGGCTGGCTGTTAAACGCATTTGTCGCTGTCATCCGTGGGGCGGCAGCGGATATGACCCAGTGCCATGAGACCGCAATTTCCACATCTAGATATTCATTCTCACGACTTGTCGCGTGCCGACAAGGCTGTGGTAAATCTCTCGCCCGACGACGAGATACCATCGGGGGTGTATTGCTCGGTTGGTGTGCATCCGTGGGATGCCGACAAAGCCACAGAGGTAACATTTGCTCGCATCGAGGCTATGGCGCAGAGCGAGAGCGTGGTGGCGATAGGTGAGACCGGAATGGATGTTCTAAAAGGACCTTCGATTGAAGTGCAGCAAGCAGTTTTTGAAAGGCATGTGGCCGTGAGCGAGCAAGCTGGCAAGCCGTTGATTATTCATGCAGTCAAAACCGTTAGTCAAATCATTGCCTTGCGTTGTCGGTTGAAACCCAGCCAACCTTGGATAATTCACGGGTTCAGAGGCAAGCCGCAGCAAGCTGCCGAGTTGTTGCGACACGGATTTTACATTTCGCTCGGCGAGCGGTTCAACGCCCAGACAGCTGCCATGATTCCGGTCGACCGACTGTTTTTCGAAACCGATGAGAGTGAGCTCCCGATAGAACTAATAGTTGAAAACATAAACACACACCGCAATGCGACGAATTGACGATATTGACAAATTAAAGAAATCATATAACGCATATCTGATGCTTGAGCGAGGGTTGGCCGACAACACTCGCATGGGCTATTGTGCCGACTTGGATAAGTTTATCTCATACTTGAATGACGAGTCGATCAAATTGCGCGATGTAACCCTCGAGGTATTGCAGTTGTTTGTCGGACAGTTGCACGATTTGGGCATTTCGGCCCGTTCGCAGGCTCGAATCATATCGGGGTTGAAATCGTTTTACCGATTCATGACCCAGGAGGGGTTTGTTGAAAACAACCCCACACTATTGCTCGAATCGCCGCAAACAGGCCGCCATCTGCCCGAGGTGTTGACCGTAGAGGAAATTGACAGCATGGTGTCGTGCATCGATATGAGCAAGAGTGAGGGACAGCGCAATCGTGCCATAATAGAAACCATGTATGGCAGCGGACTGCGAGTGTCGGAACTTATAAACCTTGAAATAAATCGGGTTTATCTCGAGGAGGGGTATCTGATTGTTCGTGGCAAGGGCAGCAAAGAACGCATGGTGCCGTTGTCGGAGGTTGCCATGGGTGAAATAGCGATGTATATGGAGCAGCGCAAACACATGTTTGTCAAGCCAGGCGAGGAGGGAATATTGTTTCTCAACCGTCGCGGTGCTCGATTGACTCGTGTGATGATTTTCTATATAGTCAGAGAGCTTGCCGCATTGGCAGGCATCAGAAAAGAGATAAGCCCGCATACCCTGCGCCACTCGTTTGCCACACATTTGCTTGAAGGGGGAGCCAATCTGCGCGCCATTCAGCAGATGCTCGGCCACGAAAGCATTGCCACCACCGAGATATACTTGCACATCGACCGCACCCGATTGCGTGAAGAGATATTGATGTATCACCCGCGCAACAATAATCATCAGTAGCCCGAAAACATTTGGCGGCAAAGTGTTTTTTATAAATTTGCAACTAAATAGTAACTCTCTAAAACAGTAAAAATATGAAACAAAGAGTTGATTTCAGCACTTATTCATTTGTAGGTACAATAATCACATTGGGTGTATTGGCAGCAGTGTTCTTTATGCCTGTCGATGGTTTTCATTCTGTTGAGTCGTGGTATATCGGCTGGGGGGTGGTTGTATCTATTCTTTTAATTTGCTCGTTGTATTATTGTCCGCTCAGCGTTGAGGTTACCGACGAGGCTATTATGGTTAACCGCGCACTCCCATTTCACAACATCTTATTACCACTCGACACCACAAAAAACATAGCAACAATCACACATAATTCCCTCAATATCAACTTTGAATTGCACACCCACACACACCAACCACACCCTCACCCTGGCACAAAACAGCAAGTAATATTGTCTTAATCCAACCCTATCTACCATTAACCACACTCTCAATCGCATGCCGCACATAATAATCGGGCGGTATGACACCTTGTCATGTCATATAAACTGACAAAATATCAGTTTCACAAGACCTTTTCATGGCATTTTAGTAACATTTTTTAATGAGATAAATTTGGAGTGCAGATAGGCTGCACAGAAAAATACCAGGCTGTCTAAATTCCTGTTTTGGCACGCATTTTGTCTCCTAATCATGCACAACGAAACAAAATATCATGACAATAAATAAAACTACTTCGCTGAGTGTATTCATAAAATATGTTAAATTATTTACAGCGCAGATACGCTGCATAGATACATCTTACATTTGCTTCGTAATTCAAAAAACAATCAAATAATAACTTTAAAATTTATTTAATATGAAAACAATTATTAGTAATTTAAATTTTTCACTTATGACTAATTCTAATTTTATCGCAACCATCGTAGTTGCAACAGTATTAATGCTTACATCATGTGCAAGCGAAGAGTTTTACATTCCGTCTGACAACGATCAGACTATTGCGTTGACTGTGACTCACGAGTTTGGGTTCAATTTCACGGAAGGCGACGTCATTTCTGTGTTCAAGGTTAATGAAGAATACGAGCAAAAACTTGTCGGTGAATTGTTATTCGACAAAGAATCCAACACATTTCGAGGAAACCCCAATATAGCAGAGGGCGATAGCTGCAGACTTGTATTTAACAACGCCGCTAAAGGAGAAAACTCACTTGTATATATTCCATCATCTCAAGCCCTTGATATGGCAATACCTTTGGAAAAATACACACGATGGGGAGCCACCACCTTGCACTTTCACCCTCTGATGGAGTTGTCTCAATTGAGAATCCCACATGAATTTGAACTTTTTGAATTTCT
>JAFPCM010000102.1 GCA_017390185.1 Muribaculaceae bacterium | reverse complement strand
TATGGGCATACCCTCAAACGGCGGCATCGGTCCGTGGCAAATCGCGGTAATGTTTGGGTTGTCAATGTATGGCCTCACCGACACCACCGAGACACTTGCATTTGCCAACCTCGTGCTTGGCACACAGACATTGTTGCTCATAGTCCTTGGACTGTATGCCTTTGTTCACATTTCGCTAACTAAGGCCAAACAGGTCCATTAATTTGCATAACCGTTTTTTATTGCTATCTTTGTATAACAGTTTAACTATTTATCTTAACCGCAATGAAAGAAACATTAGTAAAAATTTATCGTTGGTGTCGCCGATACATTTCGTTGACACTCATCATCGTCGTGACATATGTCGTGTACATGGTTTTCTTTGACGAGCATTCGGTTCTCGAAAAAATGAAACTCGAGGAAGAGGTCAAGGAACTCAAAATCCAAATCAAACATTACACCGACTCACTCAACTATTACACCAAGCAATTTCAACTGCTGAACACCGATGTTGAGACCATGGAGAAAATCGTTCGCGAAAACTATCACATGCAACACCCCGACGAAGATGTTTTTGTTTTTGAAAATCCAAATCAGTAATAAATGAAACAAAATCAACCCGTTAATACTGCAAAGCAACCGTCACAACTACTGTTGGCATTCGTGTCAGTGGGCTTGCTGCTCATCATGGGAGCCACAGTGATGCCTCTGTTCCAATTCAATGGCGACACATTTCGCTACATCTATGCCGCCGGTGCCGCATTAGTGCTTATCGGCCGATTGTTCACCCCCTACAAGGGCAGCAATTTCAGAGTTAAACGATTGTGCCGCATCGAGTTTTGGAGCGCACTGTTCTTTGCCGTTGCCGTATTCTTCCTTTTCTACCCCAATGCCGGCCGCACCGACTGGCTTGCATTTACCCTCGCCGGCGGCATCATTCAGATTTACACCTCTATCATGATTCCCCGCACTCTCGCCAAGGCTCAAAAAGAAGCCGACAATAACGAGCAAAAAGGGTAAAAATGAGTTAAATAACCCACTTTTTGGAGCGTTTGACGTTTCTAATGCATAAAAACCTTGTCAATAGAGCATTTATTTGACAAGGTTTTACTAATTTTGTGCCTTAATATGGGATATTATCTCACGATAGACCAAGGCAACAGCAGCGCCAAAGTTGTGGTGTGGCACAACGATGAGCCAATCGGCGAGCATTACTTTGAATCGCTCTCGGTCGCTCATATCGAGTCGCTCATTAACATTCATGGCATTGACGCCGCTATTTATTGCTCAGTTGCAGCCGTTGGAACCGACATTATGAACTCGTTGAGTCAGAAATGCCACTTAGCCATCGAGTTGACCCATCTCACCCCGATGCCCATCACCATTGGCTATGCAACACCCCACACATTGGGCCGCGACCGCATCGCAACAGCCGTGGGCGCACAATGCCGCTTCCCCGACACAACAGTGCTGGTGGTGGATATGGGCACAGCGGTGACCTATGATGTGGTCGACAGCAATGCATGCTTTATTGGCGGCAACATTGCGCCAGGCGTCAACATGCGTCTCGAGGCAATGCACCACTTTACAGCACGACTGCCCATTGTTGACCCAAACGGCGATTTGCCGACATGGGGTTATGACACGACAACTGCAATGCGCGCAGGTGCCATAAACGGAGTGGTTGCCGAGATTGAGCATTACTACCGCCAACTACCTGCCGGCTCAAAGGTGATAATAACCGGAGGTTGGGCACAGGCAATATCACCGCTACTGTCTATCGACCACGAGATTGACCCCCTATTGGTTAACAGAGGACTAAACTGCATATTAAGATATAATGAAACTAAATAAAATCGCACTTATCGCAATATTGGCCTTAGGCTCAATATTCACAATAGAAGCCCAAACAAGAAGCCCCTATTCTAAATTCGGCTTCGGTCTTCTCAACGACAACGCATCATCGGCTCAACGCGCCATGGGTGGTGTGGGCTATGCTATGAACTCGGGACGACAAATCAATGTGATGAACCCCGCAAGTTATGCCGCTATCGACTCGCTCACCTTCCTCTTTGACATGGGCCTTGACATGAACATGTCTTGGTCAAGCGAGTATGACGCCAATGGCGACAAAGTTCACGGCTCTAATGTGGGCGGTGGCATCGACTACATCACCATGCAATTTCCCGTCACCCGATACATGGGCATGAGCATCGGCTTGCTACCCTACTCTACGGTAGGTTACTCTTTCGGCTCTGAAATTGCAAACGGCTCAAGCGCACGCGAAGGTACAGGCGGCATCAATCAATTATATGCCGGCTTGAGTGTCAACCCCTTCAAAAACGCATATATCGGTGCCAATTTCGGCTTCCTTTGGGGCACAATCGTCAACTCGGCCTATGGCTACACCGACAGCGGCGCTACATCACTCTTTGAACGCGTGATGAAAGTGCGCGACTTTAATATGCAATTTGGTATACAATATGCCATTGATTTCTCTAAACAAGACCGCATGGTTATCGGTGCCGTTTACTCTCCCGCCAAGAAACTTCATGGCAAGACATGGGGCAGTTACTACGACATTGACCAAGATACAAAAGCCGACTCTATCGGCATAACCAGCCTCAAAGATGCATTCTCATTGCCCGAAACTTGGGGCGGCGGCATCAGCTACCAGCACAAAGGCTTTATGGTTGAAGCCGACTACACCTACCAACCTTGGAGCAAAGCAAAATCGGGCGCGATCGAAAATAATGGCGAGATCGTTTATGAACAAGCCGAATATAGCGACCGCTGGAAAGCATCGCTCGGTTTCCAATACCGTCCCAAATCACGCGGCTCTTATTTTGAGCTCGTCAACTATCGTTTGGGCGCATATTACAACCACGGATATGTCAAATCACAAGGCAACAACATCTGTGACTATGGCATCACATTGGGTTTCGGACTCCCCGTTCCCAAAAACAAAACAATGATTAACCTCGGCTTTGAATACATGCGCCGCGAGGCTAATCCCAATCCCCTCATCACCGAAGACTATTTCAACATCACTCTCGGTGTCAACTTCAACGAAATGTGGTTCTGGAAAAACAAGATTCGCTAATCACCTTTGCCACATCCGCTTGACATCGTGACAAACTCCACCCATAAACCGACCTCATTATTGCTCTCAGCCATGGGAGCATTTGTGGCATTGTGCCTGTCGGCATCGTGTAGCAGCGACAAAAAAGACTTTGTCGACGTTACCGTTGACAACGAGGTGATACCTACAATGAAAACCCTCAATGTCGAGACCCTCGTGTCTGACTCAGGCATCATTCGCTATAAAATCACAGCCCCGTCATGGCTCGTGTTTGAAGAAGCCCAAGACCCCCGATGGGACTTCAACAAAGGCCTTCACCTTGAGAAATATGACAACATGCGCGCCATCGACGCCACATTCGAATGCGACTCGGCAATATACCTGAGTCAACGGAAATTGTGGGAATTTGTCGGATATGTACACATGACCAATGTGGCCAAAGAACGCTTTGAAACCGAACACCTGTTTTGGGACCAACGCGACAAAAAAGTGTATACCGACTCGTTTATACACATCGAAAAAAGCGACCGCATAATCGAAGGATACGGATTTGTCTCAAACGAGAACATGACCGATTACACCGTAAACCGCGTTTCGGGCATTTTCCCCGTCAGCGACATGACACAAAACAACCAACAATAACATCAGCAAAACAATATACACCTATGGAGTCCCAAGAAATCTGGATGTGGATCATCATAATTGTTATTTCACTATCTCTATCGGCTCTGTTTTCGGGCTGCGAAATAGCCTATATATCATCTGACCGCGTCAGAGTCGAACTCGATGTGAAACGCGGCGGATTCATTTCACGCATCATCAACCTATTCTACTCAAAGCCCGACTTGTTCATCTCAACAATCCTTGTTGGCAATAACATCGTGCTCGTCGTCTACGGTATGGCCGCAGCCGCACTACTCGAGCCGCTCATACAGCAAATCTATGACAACGAAGGTTTTATACTATTGATGCAGACCATCATCTCGACCGCAATCGTGCTGCTCACCGGCGAGTTTTTCCCAAAAGCAGTGTTTCGCATCAACCCCAACCGCTCGCTCAAATTAGCGTCAAGCCCGCTGTTTCTGTTCTACCTGATATTATACCCTATATCACAATTCACCTCATGGCTGTCAAAAACACTCATGAATCTTTGTGGCGTGCACAGCGAAAACACCCGATTGGGCGTGTTGTCAATAGGCGACCTCAACCAATATCTCGAAAAAAACATTGACGACAACGAAGCCAAAGGCGATGCCGAAATCGAGCACGAAGTGAAAATATTTCACAACGCTCTCGACTTTTCATCAACCCACCTTCGCGACTGCGCCATTCCTCGCAACGAAATCGTGGCTGTAAACATCGACACCACATCGTGCCAAGACTTGCGACAGCTCTTCACATCATCGGGACGCTCTAAAATAGTGGTATATAGCGAAGACATCGACAACATATTGGGTTATATTCACGTGAGCGAATTCCTCAACTTCAACCCCGATTGGAAAGAACGCATTAAACCCGTAATATTTGCGCCCGAAACTCTGCTGGCAAACAAAATGATGCGCCGAATGCTCGCCGAAAAACGCTCTATGGCCATCGTAATCGACGAGTTTGGCGGCACTGCCGGAATGGTCACCCTCGAGGACCTCGTTGAAGAAATATTTGGCGACATCCAAGACGAACACGACCGCCAAAACATCACAGCCAAAGAAATCGAACCCGGAGTATATGAATTCTCGGGCCGCATCGAAATTGCTGAACTCAACGAAACATACAACCTTGACATACCCGAAGACGACGAATATCAAACTCTTGCAGGATACATTCTCGTCAGCACAGGGCAGATTCCCGACCAAGGCGAAACTATAAAACTACGACACCTCGAATTTGAAATTGTCAAAAAAACAGCCACTCGACTGGAATTAATAAAGGTAAAACAGCTCGAAAGCGAAGAAAAAGAGTAAAAAAACAACTTTTTTCGCCCAAACACTTGCACAGTTCAAAAAACATTACTACCTTTGCATCGCAAAACAGCAATGGTGCCATAGCTCAGTTGGTAGAGCAAAGGACTGAAAATCCTTGTGTCCCCGGTTCGATTCCTGGTGGCACCACTGAAAGAGAGAGTTAACCACTCTCTCTTTTTTGTTTTTATACCTTTTCTTACATGTTTACCAAAAAGTTTTATCGGACACAAATATTTGTTATCTTTGCCTTGAGCAATTATTCGCCTGCTTTTTTGGTTTTATCAAATATATTCAATGCATATCATGAAAATCGATGCCGATTCATACTTCCTCAGACACTTTGTAAATAAAGGAACAGAGTATGCTTCATTCTCTCATTACGGCGAAGTTTGGGATAATGGCTATACAGTTGATACTTATCTAATCTATGATGGTAACATCTATTTTGAAGATGCTTCTTGGAATGGTGTGTCGCCAACAATTAAAGACCATAAAAGTATAATGGCAAGGCAATTTAATCGCTGGGTAAAAGATATTGAAATGACCAAGGAGTTGGTTATAAATATGGGCAGAAATGCCAGACTTTCTTTTGTTTCAGAATTTAAGGCCGGGGATTATCTTTTTTGCCGAATCCCTCAATATGAATACAACGACTCTGATTGGCACTGCTTTCTTGAAGTCATATCGGTTGACACAGACTGCGTTAAGGCGCGAATGATTACGATAAATAAACACAGCTTCGGTTATTCTAATAAGATTGATGATATCACATTCGAAGAAGATTATTGGCTTGACGTTGCGCTAAAAACGGGGAATATTTTTCTGACCGAAAGAACTGTCTTTAACCGAGCAATAAATCTAATCCAGCAACTCACCTCAAAAATTATATCTGAAGCCAAAAACGAATTCGACAAGTAAAATCATTCTGGCCTAACGGAAAAATATCGGGGGTAAATTTTATATTTCTCATTCGTTTTCCGTATATTTGTTGCAAATTATCAAAAACACACAACCAATGTATAAATACCACGAACGCGAAGATGAACTGTTTGCACGATGGATGCAAAGATGCAAAGAGCTTGATGGCATAAATCCCGTCGAAGATTTTGCCTATGACGGACTATTATTCAGAGGTGAATATGTCCACTCCAACGGATGTTGGGAACGCCAACCTGGCAACGAAACCGAGCTATGGAATAATGCGCCATGCCGCATTCTGATTTTGACAAAGGATGTCACTCGCAATGGCGGATTGGAGGATGTGCGCATTGAAACTGCTCGCAAAAACCACACCGGCGACGAGATACTCACCACCAACGCCATCTTTTACAGCAATCTCATGCTTTGGTCTTATGCGTTACTCAATGCCGCCCGAGGGGGCAAAATCACTACATACGAAGCCTCTCCAAGTTGGGACCAACTGCGCGAGCATTATTGTTCGGCTCCCATTGCCCGCGTTAACTGCAAAAAAGAGATTGGGCAAAGCAGCATCGCCAACAGCTTGCTCAAGGCCCACATCAACCGATATGCCGACCTCCTTTGCGAGCAAATTGCGATGTATGATGCCGACATCCTATTGTGTTGCGGCGGCAGTGGAATAATCAAGGATTTTGTCAAACAGCACTATC